>NZ_LJCS01000037.1:0-47379 GCF_001280945.1 Photorhabdus heterorhabditis
TATTTTAAAATGACTATTTTGTTTAGGTAGCATAAATTCTTTATGGTTTCAGTTTATTGCTTACTGGTATAATAGGATTATCTTTAACATATAAATATTCTGATTTGTAATTCTATATTTTTATTAGATAATTGTCAAATGATTCTGGCCTGAATCTTAAAGTTGTAACCTGTCATTAACTCTTTCTTCCATTTCTGGTAGAATTTCTTTAATATTTTTTATCCATCGGAAATCCTCCCGTAAACTCACGGTAAATGGGGTTTAGAAAGCGAAATATATCATTTTTGTTACGTTACACCTTAAAGAGTTTGTGATAGATTCAGCTCGTTTTTATCTATTAATGTTGAACAATTGGTTTTTTTTCTGTTATAGAGAGTAAAGAGATGAATGGATTTGTATATTTAGTAATGGCAATAGTGGCTGAAGTCGTAGCAACAGCTTCATTAAAAGCCTCCGATGGGTTCAGTAAACTGTTTCCTTCTATACTGGTCATCGTTGGGTACGGTATCGCTTTCTGGGGATTATCTCAGGTAGTCAAAGTTGTTCCATTAGGAATTGCTTATGCGATATGGTCTGGCCTTGGTATTGTGTTGGTTTCTATTGCGGCGATATTTTTATATCAGCAGAAGTTGGATTGGGCGGCTATTTTAGGTATGGTGCTCATCATTGCTGGTGTGATGGTAATAAATTTGCTTTCTAACAGCAGTGCACATTAATTAACTATGTTACTTGGTTTTCCCTGAATCGTTTTTTGGAGAAGAGATATGCTAAATTTCGGCGATAAGAAAGGATTCAAAGTAGCCTTATTAGGGGGAGTATTCTTTAATTGTGCTTTATTGTTTGGCTGTAGTAGTCAGGCAGGGAAAACATTTGTCCAATATCAGGCAATACAATATTCTCGGCCAGAAATTAGTCTTGGAGATGATGCCAAAGCGACGTGTGTTTATGCAGGTGGTACGCCTGCATTAGCAATACAATTAAACGGTGCGAAAGTACCTGTTTGTCAATTAGCGAATGGTAAACGTTGTGATGAAAGGGCGTTGTTGCAGGGTTTTTGTGCGTAAATTTAATATAGCAATCAAGCAACTAAAATACCTGTTATGAGCAGGAACATGCCGCTGGGACTTGGTGATGGATTGTCCCTTGGCATGATTCTGCGAGTATCTTTGATTCATCAGACAACCTATTTTCAGCCGTCTGAGTTGGAAATTATTTATGACTAAAGAATTGGCTGATTAGTACTAAGACAGCCATAACCAAATAAACTGCAAAAATACCGACTAACCATTGTGGCATCTCTAGTGTCAGGAATTGCCATTGTCTTACAGAACAGTCACCAAAGGCTTCAAATACAGAAGGAACCCACTGATTTAATGCCAGCCATGAAGGAAAGTTTACGAAAAAATCACAGGTATTAAACGGAGAAGGATACAACTGGATCATAGTATGTTCCCATGACAGTTGCAGACCACTCCAGGCACTATAAATCCACAGAATAATAGCCAGCCAACGTAACGGCGTTTTGGGGGCGATCGCGCCGAGTAATCCGGCACCTAACACACCAAACAGAGCCACCCGCTCATAAATACACATCACACAGGGCTGTAATTTCATCACATGTTGAAAATATAATGCTGAGCCTTCCAGTATCAGGGCCGTAAACGTCATTAACAGCCATGCCCCCCGTCCTTGAGAACAGTAGTTTAAAAATCGCATCATTTCCTTTTTTCCGTGCAAATTAAGATGAGCAATTGAATGCTTATTTTGCCGATTTACCTAGAATAAAAAAAGTCAATTAAGGTAAATCTGATTTTCAGGTAAAAAAATAAAGCCGTATTGAGCTAATTTGTGCTCCACACGGCATAAGTTTCTTACCGGTTATGGCAAAGTGATTAATCCCCACTGGACCATCATATCCGTTACCGGAATGAGTAAAAATTCCACACACAGTAAACCGACCAGTGTCATCACAATGGTATAGGGGAGTGCCATTATGACCATTCGACCATAAGACAGGCGGATTAATGGTGATAATGCTGAGGTTAACAGGAACAAGAATGCTGCTTGCCCGTTAGGTGTTGCAACGGAAGGCAGATTAGTGCCGGTATTAATAGCAACCGCCAGATATTCATATTGTTTATGTGAGATAAGACCATCTCGCATAGCAGCCATAGCTTCATTGATATAAACCGTACCAACAAATACGTTATCTGATACTGCGGAGAGCAGGCCGTTAAATAGATAAAACAGAGAAAGTTGTGAGGTTTCTGAAGATTGTAAAACGAACTGAATAAATGGTGTAAACAGTTGTTGATCAACTATCACTGCAACAATGGAAAAGAATACCGTTAGTAATGCAGTGAATGGCAACGCCTCTTCAAACGCTTTACCCAATGCATGTTCTTCTGTAATGCCACAGAATGAAGTGGTAAGAATAATGACTGAAAGGCCGATCAGGCCAACTTCTGCTAGATGAAATGCTAGCGCAATAACTAACCATATACCTATCAGTGCCTGAGCGATAAGCTGTGTTTTTTCCTGCCGGGTTCGTTTTGCACTGGTTTTTTCATCATAATCTTCCAGTACCTTTCGGACACGCTCCGGTAATTCTGCACCATAACCGAAGAGTTTAAAACGTTCGACCAGGAAACACACTAACAGCCCACAGATAAAAACGGGTAAAGTGACCGGAGCCATGCGAATAAAGAAAGTGACAAAATCCCAGTCAACGTGTTTGGCGATAATCAGATTTTGTGGTTCACCTACCATCGTCATCACACCACCGAGTGCAGTACCTAAACCTGCATGCATCATCAAGCTACGCAGAAAAGCACGAAACTGTTCGAGAGTTTGCTTCTTTTCTACAGTATTAATGTGACTATTATCATTAATTACGTCATGTTGATTAGATATAAAATTGTTATAGATAGAATAGAAGCCAAGGGAAACACTGATAACCACCGCAATAACCGTCAAGGCATCAAGAAATGCAGAGAGGAATGCGCTGGCTAGGCAGAATGCTAAGGCAAGCATTCGTTTGGATCTTATGGAAAGAAGTAGTTTAGTGAAAGCGAACAACAATAACTGCTTCATGAAGTAAATCCCTGCAACCATAAATATCAGCAACAGAATAACTTCCAGATTATTAGCAATTTCATGACTAATTTGTTGAGGCGATGTCATGCCGATGATAACGGCTTCAATTGCTAACAAGCCACCCGGTTGTAATGGATAACATTTAAGTGCCATTGCCAAAGTAAAGATAAATTCGGCAACAAGCAACCATCCGGCAACAAATGGGTTGATGAAGAAGAATACAAGTGGGTTGATGATAAGAAAGCTGATGATAGCTAGCTTATACCAATCTGGCGAGTTACCGAGAAAGTTTTTTGTCACTGCTTGTCGGATACTGGTTTTCATTGTGATTAAAATTCATCCAAGTATGTAAGGTTATATTCATTAAACAATAGTACGCTTTAATACAAAATATTTTAAGAGAGATTGGGGATAATTAAGTTGTTAGCGTGTCTTTTTTATGGTCATTTTTCTGGTTTCTAGACTAGATCGCTATATTGGAGGGGCGGATTCTGATATAATTTCATCTATTATTAGTTGAAATAATCGCGTTGGAATAACAAAAATATGGTCATTAAGGCTCAAAGTCCCGCAGGTTTTGCGGAAGAATATATTATTGAGAGTATATGGAACGGCCGTTTTCCTCCTGGCTCCATTCTGCCAGCAGAGCGTGAATTATCTGAGTTGATTGGTGTAACGAGGACTACCTTACGTGAGGTATTGCAGCGTTTGGCACGTGATGGGTGGTTAACTATTCAGCATGGCAAACCAACAAAGGTGAATAATTTTTGGGAAACATCGGGTCTTAATATTTTAGAAACGCTGGCCCGTCTTGATCACGATCGTGTTCCTGAATTGATTGATAACCTATTGGCAGTAAGAACGAATATTGCAGCAATATTTATTCGCACTGCTTTCAGGCATAACCCTGAGCAGTCATTGGAAGTGTTGGCAGAAAGGGAGAATGTGGAAGATAGTTCAGAGTCATTTAGCTCTTTGGATTATGACATTTTCCGTGGGTTGGCTTTTGCTTCAGGAAACCCAATTTATGGGCTTATTATCAATGGGTTGAAAGGGCTGTATACCCGTGTAGGTCGTTATTATTTCTCTAATCCTGAAGCACGCAAGTTAGCGATGAATTTTTATCAGCAATTGGTGACGTTATGCTGTGATAAATCCTACGATAAGGTCATGGAATGTGTGCGTAGCTATGGTAAAGAGAGTGGTGTAATTTGGCACAGCATGCAAAGTACGATGCCTAGTGATTTGGCTGAAGTTTGCCGTTGATATCTCATTTGTATTTTTGTTTAACTTCAAGCCTGATCTTGCTTCATTAATTTCAAATCAAAATTATTTTGAGTTGGCCCGAGGCAGAGTTCTCTGCCTCGGGAATTTTGTTTTTTTCTTTCCTATTAGTCTTACGCCAATTATCAATGTACCTGTTTCGGAATATTATTCCGAAATTTTGGTTTTTGTCTGAGTTTTTATTTCGATTAATTGATGGTTATTGGTATCTTGTGGTTGTTTAATTGACTCGCTATTTTAGTCAAAAAATTAAGAATAATTACTGGGTATGAAATAATTAGCATGCGATCTACACCACAATTTTTATTTTAATTTTATGATTTTAATGTGTTTTTTTATAAATCGTTTGTGCATAAATAATAAATGATGTTGTTGCATAATTGTAATTTAATTGTGACCTAAATCATAAATGTAGATTATTGACGTTACCGATGATTGTTCTATATTGGTTTTTTATAAACAGCATATTATGCTTGCCTAAATTTTTTATCATCAGGGGGCTATGATGAGAATTCTTGTTTTAGGTAGTGGTGTTATAGGTGTAACCAGTGCCTGGTATTTAGTGCAGCAAGGTCATGAAGTAACCGTTATTGATCGTCAAGGAAGTGCCGCTGAGGAGACTAGTGCCGCTAACGCTGGCCAGATTTCTCCTGGATATGCGACGCCATGGGGAGCGCCGGGTATTCCACTGAAAGCAATTAAATGGATGTTTCAACGCCATTCTCCGTTGGCTATTCGCCCTGATGGATCACTGTTTCAGTTGCGCTGGATGTGGCAGATGTTGCGCAATTGTGATGCGAATCACTATGCGATAAATAAAAGCCGGATGATACGATTGGCAGAATACAGCCGTGACTGTCTCAAACAACTGAGAGCAGATACCGGCATTCAATACGAAGGCCGTCAGGGGGGGACTCTTCAATTATTCCGTACGAATAAACAGTTTGATAATGCGGTGAATGATATCGAGGTTCTTGAACAAGAAGGTGTTCCTTATAATTTGTTAACTGCGGATAACTTGGCGACGGTAGAGCCAGCATTGGCGCATGTCGCTCACAAACTGACAGGTGGTTTACAATTGCCTAACGATGAAACGGGTGATTGTCAGCTTTTTACCAAAGAGTTGGTAAAAATGGCAGAAGCTGCTGGCGTGACGTTCCTGTTTAATAAACAAGTCAAGCAGTTGTTGGTAGAAGGGCGCCGTATCACCGGCGTACAGTGCGAAGATGGTGTCATGACGGCAGACAGTTATGTTGTTGCGATGGGGTCATATTCCACCGAGCTGTTGAAAGATCTTGTCAAAATCCCGGTATACCCATTGAAAGGTTATTCATTAACTATGCCTATCGTAGATGCAGAACGGGTTCCGGTATCTACTGCGTTGGATGAAACATATAAAATTGCTATGACCCGGTTTGATAACCGCATTCGTGTTGGTGGGATGGCGGAGGTTGTGGGTTTCAATTTAAATATTCTTAAAGCTCGTTGTGAAACACTGAAAATGGTGGTACAGGATCTCTTTCCAGGAGGAGGGGATATTACTCAAGCTAATTTTTGGACGGGCTTACGTCCAATGACACCGGATGGTACCCCAATTGTTGGGCCTACCGAATATAACAATCTCTATTTAAATACAGGGCATGGTACGCTGGGATGGACAATGGCGTGTGGTTCCAGTCAGCTACTGGCCGATCTTATTTCAGGTAAAAAAACGGCCATTGCCTCTGATGATTTGTCAGTATTTCGTTATATTAATGGTTTCAATACACAACTGGGGCCATTGAGTTACCAATTACACACTGAACTGAGAAACTAATATGCCACGTCCGATTTCGGCAACTATCCATCTTGATGCATTGGAAAATAACCTAGCTGTTATTCGTAATAAGGTCGGTAATAGCAAAATTTGGGCTGTAGTTAAAGCCAATGCTTATGGTCATGGTTTACGTTGTATATGGCCGCATCTTGATCAGGCGGATGGATTTGCCTTACTTGATTTTAGTGAGGCAATTTTATTGCGAGAACAGGGTTGGCAGGGGCCAATATTACTGCTGGAAGGTTTTTTCCAACCGGAAGATTTGCGAATAATTGATGAATATCAATTGACGACAGTAATACATAACCATTGGCAGCTTAAAGCAATAGAAATGGCTAATTTGAGTAGGCCAATCAATATTTATCTCAAACTCAATAGTGGTATGAATCGGTTGGGATTTCCTGCTGATCAATATCGAGAGGTTTTATCCTTAGCAAGGAAGAGTAGGAAAATAGGGCAAATAACGTTGATGTCGCATTTTGCTAATGCAGATAAAAAGATAGGTGTCACTGAACAACTTAACGTTATCAATTCAGTTAGTCAGGGTTTGGATATTTTTCAATGTTTGGCCAATTCAGGCGCTTCTCTGTGGTATCCGCAAACTCATAGAGATTGGGTACGTATTGGTATTGCCCTTTATGGTGCTTCACCCAGTGGAAAGTGGGAAGATATTGCAGATGTTGGGTTGAAAGCGGTAATGAGTTTACAAAGTGAGATTATTGCAATTCAGAATCTCAAACAAGGGGAAATGATTGGTTATGGCAGCAAATATACAGCATCCGGCCCTATCCGAGTCGGCACTGTTGCTTGTGGTTATGCTGATGGTTATCCTCACAGCGCAATGACTGGAACGCCGGTTATTGTAAATGGCGTCAGAACTCAAATGTTAGGTGCAATATCAATGGATATGATGACAGTGGATTTAACGCCTTGCCCACAGGCACAAATTGGCAGCCCTGTCGAATTATGGGGACAAAATTTGCCGGTGGATGATGTGGCTGGCGTTTCTGGAACTATTGGGTATGAGTTGTTATGTGCATTAGCAAATCGGGTTCCGGTATCTGTGTGTCGTTAGATATTAGACAGGTAGTTTTCCCTGCAAGATGAAATGATAAATAACGGTTTATTGCTGATGTTATTGAAGGAAATGAGTTATTGTTTTCACTAAATTAATATATCGTTGTTTCATATATACCCAATAGATTTTAATTTGCAGCGCGGCGGCAAGTGAACGCATCCCTAGGAGCATAGATAACGATGTGGCTGGGGTAAGTGAAAGTAGCCAACAAAGCAGCAATTTGAAGGATGAAGGGTATAATCTGTTATTTTTGCTAGTAAGATTAATCAGAGCTTAAGCATATGATGCGCTTTGAGCAAAAGTAGAACTTTATTACTTGGAAATAAGGGAAATGACTTTTACACTTGAAACCGGATAATTGCATAATTGTTTATAGGAAATCGTAAGTAATGACTAATAAAGCTAAAATTTTAACCTTAGTTGTAACTTTTTGTCTTTCTTCATCTGTAGCCTATGCAGGGCAATGGTCAATTGGTGCATCTGTTCTGGCTGAGGCATCACCTTATAAGGGGGTAAAGAATAAAGATAAAATACTACCTGTTCCAATGGTTAATTATGAAAGTGAAAATTTCTATTTTCATACTTTGGCCGCTGGGTATTATTTGTGGAATCAACCGAAAGATCAGCTATCTTTAGACGTGTATTATTATCCTCAAAATTTCCGCCCAAAAGATAATAAAGATGAACAGATGAAAAAATTGGATCGTCGTCATGATACCATTATGGGTGGTTTCAGTTATCGTCATATTGAAGACTGGGGGACGTTACGTAGCTCTTTTGCTGCTGATACTTTGGGTAAAAGCAAAGGTATGACGGTTGACCTTGCTTATCTGTATAATTTTGAAAATGATGATTGGTCATTACAACCGGGACTTGGGGTGGTTTGGAGTAGCAAAAAACAAAACCGCTACGAATATGGAGTTAAAGGTAGTGAGTCACATCGTAGTGGACTGGAAAAATATACGCCAGGCGATAGTTGGACGCCTTATCTGGAATTATCTGCCAATTATAAATTTAATCAGGAATGGTCTGCGTTTATGATGGGACGTGTTGAACGGTTACCTGATGAAATTAAAGATAGCCCGATGGTTAATAAGTCATATGTAGGTATCGTCTGGACTGGCGTTACATATAGCTTCTAATTAGCGCTAATTCTGGATGAAATCTGAATCCATAGAATTGGATTCAGATTTTCTGGTGTGGAGTAGCATAAGATATTTACGGGTTGTCTTTTCGGCTACGGATTATAACCGAAATGTGGGCTGGACTATCATCTTTGGTGATTAACGGTTTATTTATACGGGCTGTTTCTACACAAACCATATTTTTATAATCTTCATTACCTATATCTTTCATATTACCCGACAGTTCAGCACCTGGGTTCCAGCATACAATATCACTGTGATGGTAATGGTGAATTTCAATCGTTCGTCTCAGTGATTTATCCCTTATCAGGCTAAAATCTTCTGGCTCTGTGTAAATGCGGTCAATACGATCATTGAAAATAAGATATTCTTCTGCTGTGTATTGCTCTTTGCCAGTAATAGTATCAATGTAATGTTTACCCAGACCACTGATTGAAATCTGGTTAATATCGCTTACATTCAGATAAGTATGCAGGGCACAGGTTGCTTGATAATTACCATAAGTTTCCAGTTCTACCTCACAGGTATCACTCAGTTTGAAACGAGCAATTAATGTAAAATCATAAGGCCACAATTTATGGGTATATTCATTGTCTCTCAGGGTGAAAGTTAATATGACGCCATTTTCATGTTCATTGTGTGCGCTAAATTCCCAGGGAAGAATTCTGGCAAAACCATGAATTGGTGTTCCAGCCGAGCCAAACCAAGGCCAACAAATAGGGACCCCACCGCGGATAGCTGTGCCTGCTTTAAATGAGGTTTTCTTGCTTAGCCATAATCCCGGTTCTTGATCTTTGGGGTGCCAGGAGATGAGGTGCGCTCCTTGCAGACTGATTGCACCACGCACTTTTGGATGAGAGATGACGATTAATGGAAGTTCATCCATGTTTCGTTGACTGATAGAGGGGGATATCTGTTTTGCAACCGGTAATGCAAAAATTTTATCGTTCATCCGTATAACCTTGTAAAACTAAAACAGGGGTATTGCATTATCCAAGAATAATGCATGTTGTACACAGATTAAAAAAACAAAAGAGCTGCCTTTCCCGGCAGCTCTTTTCAGGTAAGGTGATTACTCAGTTATTTAGAGATATGAGTGATCAGATCCAGAACTTTATTGGAGTAACCTGTTTCATTGTCATACCAAGAAACCAGTTTCACAAAGTTGTCATTCAGGGCGATACCTGCTTTTGCATCAAACACAGAAGTCAGTTTTTCACCATTGAAATCGTTAGATACTACGTCATCTTCGGTGTAGCCCAGAACACCTTTCAGTTCGCCTTCAGCCGCATCTTTGATGGCATCACAAATTTGCTGGTAAGTGGCTGGTTTTTCCAAACGTACAGTCAGATCAACAACAGATACGTTAGGGGTTGGAACACGGAAAGCCATACCAGTCAGTTTACCGTTCAATTCAGGGATCACTTTACCGACAGCTTTAGCCGCGCCAGTAGAAGATGGGATGATATTTTGAGCAGCACCACGACCACCGCGCCAATCTTTTGCAGAAGGGCCGTCAACAGTTTTCTGAGTTGCGGTGGTTGCGTGAACGGTGGTCATCAGACCTTCCACAATACCGAATGTATCATTGATAACTTTAGCCAGTGGCGCCAGGCAGTTAGTGGTACAGGAAGCATTAGAAACGATGTCCTGACCTGCATAAGATTTATGGTTAACACCCATAACGAACATTGGTGTGTCATCTTTGGACGGACCGGTCAGAACAACTTTTTTCGCACCAGCGGTAATGTGTTTACGTGCTGTTTCGTCGGTCAGGAAAATACCCGTTGCTTCGGCAACAACATCAACGCCTACTTCATTCCATTTCAGGTTAGCTGGGTCCCTTTCTGCTGTAACACGGATAGTTTTACCGTTAACAATCAGGTGGCCGTCTTTTACTTCAACAGTGCCATTGAAGCGACCATGAGTTGAATCGTATTTCAGCATGTAAGCCATATATTCGGCATCTAGCAAGTCGTTGATTGCGACGATTTCGATGTCTGAACGTTCTTGTGCAGCACGGAAAACAATACGGCCGATACGACCAAAACCGTTGATACCTACTTTGATAGTCATAGTATTCCACCAGCTATTTTTTAGTGAATTAAAAGTTGTTACTAAAGTTACCAAAACCTTGCCAGCCGTCAAGCGGAATCGTGTCAATAATCGAAAAACTTCGACTTCGAGTCCACCATTTAGACGTTTGCTCTTAGGATACTGGCAATCGATCCGCTCATCATTATCGGGGCACAGATAGATATTTAAAGTTAATCGGTTAGATATGCGAGTCACATCACAAATAATAGGATAAACATATCCAGTTAACCACTTAAAATAAATTCCACTGATGTGATGTTAATTTTTTGTTATTATTAATTAATTTTGTAAGAACATTAGTCTTATTTTTATTAAGGTGGTCGTGATGGCTAAGAATTCTGATGTTTCCCTTTATACAGAGCTTACTGATATTCAGCGTCATGTTACCCAGTATGCCGGGACGGAGTCTCCATTCTCAGGGAAATTACTCCATAATAAAAAAAGTGGCGTGTATCATTGTCTGTGTTGTGGACGGCCGTTGTTTATGTCTGATACTAAATTTGATTCTGGCTGTGGCTGGCCGAGTTTTTATCAGCCTGTCAGTAATGATGCAGTACTGTATATTGATGATAATAGTCATAATATGCATCGTATTGAGGTTCGCTGTAGTCATTGCGATGCTCATTTGGGACATGTGTTCTCTGATGGTCCGCAACCGACAGGCGAACGTTTTTGTATCAACTCGGCTGCGTTAAGTTTTACTGATGAAAATACAGGCGAAAAAACAGCAGGTTAGTTATTTTTATCATTGTCGGTACAACCATTAATTTAAGAAATTAAATCGTTTCAGCTAATTCTGGAAAGTAATGAGGAAATATCAATGGAACTGGATGATCTTTTATCTGTAATGACACCAGAAATATATCAAAACTTGGTTCAGGCAGTGGAACTGGGCAAATGGCAGGATGGTGTACCTCTGACGGTGGAGCAGAAGGAATATAGCCTGCAAATGGTTATGTTATGGCAAGCAAAGCATAACCATGATCCGGAGCATATGACAATCGGTACCGATGGTCGGTTGGTAATGAAGAGTAAGCAAGAGCTGAAAGCAGCCTTTCAGTCTGAAATGGTGGCAACATTGAAACCATAATCTTCAGAAGGTTAGGTTAGCGGAAAGGCTGAGTTTGTTGAACTCAGCCTGGCCCTTGTTGGTATCAGACAAGAGTATCTTCTAGTTGATCAATTCTTATTAGCATAGCGCCTTGTTCTTTTATCTCTTTGAACGCCACTTTACTGTCGTCTGGATTGAGGTTAACCCCTCGGCAGCCATCGGTAATGACCCAGGTTTCATAACCTAATGCCAATGCGTCCAGTGCGGTAAACTTCACACAATAGTCGGTGGCGATACCAATAATGAACAGACGTTCAATTTGCTGTGTTTGCAACCAGTCATCAAGCTGGGTTTTACTCTGATGACCATTGTCAAAAAAAGCGCTGTAGCTATCGATTTGTGGATTTTCGCCTTTATAGAAAATCTCGATAATGGCCTGTTTGTTTAGTTGTGGATGAAAATCAGCGCCATGTTGTCCTTGAACACAATGTTCCGGCCACCATATTTGTGGAATACCATTCAGTACACCAATATCACCGATCTTCTGACCGGAATTCACTGCGAAACTCATATGTTCAGCAGGATGCCAATCTTGGCTGGCAATAATACTGATATTGTGCTTTAGGCAAATATCAATAGCCTGATTTGCAACATCAATGACTTGTTCACTCTCTTTTACGGCCAAGGCTCCGCCAGTACAGAAATCGTTCTGTATATCGATAAGTAATAGTGCTGTTTTCATCTTTTTCCTGGATTATTTGTCAGCATAACTCAATTCACCACGTAAATTTTGTTGCATTAGATATCTAATCTCTTCGTGGTTGTACGATTGACTGAGTAAATAGTGTAATTTGGTTAAAGTTGCTTCAAAAGTCATATCATAACCGCTTATCACGCCAGCCTCAGCCAGAGCATGGCCTGTTGCGTATCCTTCCATGTTTACCCTACCAGAAATGCATTGAGTCAGATTGACAACGACAATTCCTCTTTCTGTAGCCTGTTTTAGCTCTTTTAGTAATTCAGGGTGCTGTGGCGCGTTTCCAACGCCATATGAGCGTAGGATTAATGCCTTAACTGGCTGCATTAAAATATTATTCACAACCTGACTGGAAAGACCGGGGTAAATGGTTACTACGCCAATTGGCTGGGGGGTAATCCGATGGGTGATAAATTCACCTTGGCTGGCAGGCGCCGGGCATGTATTGAAAGCTTTGATATTAATACCCGCTTCCATTAATGGAGAACAGTTTGGTGAAGCAAAGGCATCGAAACCATCTGCATGGGCTTTAACTGTCCGGTTTCCACGGAACAGTTTATTATTGAAAAACAGGCTGACTTCATTAACTGGATAATTAGCGGCAAGATAAAGCGCATTTAGCAAGTTTGTTTGCCCGTCGGAACGCAGTGCTTCTAATGGAATTTGTGACCCTGTAACAATAATTGGCTTACCAAGATTCTCAAACATAAAAGAGAGCGCTGATGCGGTAAACGCCATCGTATCTGTGCCATGCAAAATCACGAAACCATCAT
This sequence comes from Photorhabdus heterorhabditis, assembly GCF_001280945.1. NCBI lineage: Bacteria > Pseudomonadati > Pseudomonadota > Gammaproteobacteria > Enterobacterales > Morganellaceae > Photorhabdus > Photorhabdus heterorhabditis. Next base: position 13,098 of record NZ_LJCS01000037.1, read on the forward strand.
AATCATCGTAATTCTGCTGGATATCGTCAGCGATACATTGCCAGTCTTCGGGGGTCATATCAGAAGAATCAATCAGTGGCTGATGCTCACGGATAGTAAATATCGGCATTTCAGCGCGGTGGAATTCAGGCATTTTGATTAATTGGTGCTGTAAGTGCCCGGAAACGGGAATGTATCCCTGAGATGAATGTTGCATCCCAATTGTTCCGCCGGTATAGACGACATAAATAGATTTCTTCTGCATGACTGTGTACCTCGTAAAAAGATCAACTGGATTATAGGGATATTACCAAATAAAAAAAGCCTGACAGGGTATCTATCAGGCTAATGATTTAATGCATTCAAATATTGCCAGAGCTATGTCATGAATTATCATGACATATTCTTGCTAATGGCATGGTTACGGCATTTTAGCGAATATCCTCGCAATTTAAACAAAATGCATAGCGATTTTGTGGATCATTCAAATGGCGATAGAACTCTACCTGTTGTTTCGCTTGCTGGGCCACTTGAACCAGTGGAGCAGGCAGCCATGCCTGAATAGCTTCCGGCATTATGGCTTGAGCGGTTGTCGTTAATTGGCTTATCAGCAATTCGCTAAATGACATTTCGGGTTGCATCCAGTCAAGTTCTGGCTTATCCAATTTTGCCAATTCAGCGGCTTTTGCAACGGCATCATCGAAATCACCTAATTGGTCGACCAATCCATTGGCTTTCGCGTCATTACCAATCCACACATGCCCCTGAGCAATCTTATCAACTTCTTCTGGTGTCTTATTGCGAGCATCCGCAACCAAGCCAATGAAGTTCTTGTAGCCATTCTCAATATTAAGCTGCATGAGTTCTGAGAACTCTTTACTCAGCCCTTTAGTGAAGGATATATCAGCTAATGGCGTTGTAGCGATCCCATCAGTGTGGATACCAATATGATCCAAACTGTTTTCATAAGTTGTGATAACACCGAAGATACCGATAGAACCGGTCAGCGTACTTTGGTTTGCGATAATGTAATTGGCCGGTGTGGAGATCCAGTAACCGCCGGATGCAGCCAGCCCACCCATAGAAACGACAACGGGTTTATTTGCTGCACGTAGGGCAGCCAGTTCGGTACGGATAACATCAGAAGCGCTGACGCTGCCACCAGGGCTGTTTACTCGCAGAACAACTGCTTTGATATTATCGTCCAGACGAGCCTGGCGGATCTGAGCAGCGGTTGTATCACCGCCAACCATCCCCGGAGCTTGCTGTCCATCAATGATCGCACCTTGTGCTACGATAACGGCGATATTGCCCTTGGATGATGATCTATTCTGTGGTGCATAATCATAAATACTGATGGCATTGAAATGCTGATTTTTCTCATCCCAACCAAAGGCTTTGGTCATTTCGCTTTCAATAATATTACGTGGAACAACATAATCGACCAGCTTGTGTTTAAGTGCATATTGGGCGTTATCACCCCCAGCCGCACGCAGATTAGCAATCATCTCATCAGCACCTGGAAATACTTGATGAACAGAAAGCTTACGGTTAGTGGCGATAGTATTGAGGTAGTTATGCCAAAGACCGTTGACCCAACGGCTGTCAGCTTCGCGGGCGGCTGGAGACATATCATCACGCATAACGGGTTCAACAGCTGATTTATACGTCCCGACACGGAAGATATGGGTAGTAACTTTCAGTGAATCCAGCAAGGATTTGTAATAGAGATTATTGGTTGAATAGCCGTAAAGACCAACGGTCCCTTGTGGTGACAGATAAATTTTATCGGCATAGGTAGCGAGATAGTATTGTGACTGATTGTAACTGTCACTGATAGAGTAAACGGGTTTGCCGGAAGTTTTAAACTCATTAATTGCCTTACCGATATACTGCATAGATGATTGGTCAGCGCCCATGAAATCATCAAGTTTCAGTACCAGACCTGTGATTTTGTCGTCAGTTTTTGCCTGGCGAATATTATCAACAATATCAAACAGGGAGTTTTCCTGTAATTTATTGCTGGAGGCACCAAACAGTTCTCGTCCCAACTGATTCAACGGGTTACGATTGGAAACTTGATCTACAACAACGCCAGTGAGATTGACATACAAGGCTCCCTGATAACTATCTACCGTTTTGTTTGGTTGTTGATAAATCAGAAATCCGCCAACAACAGCCAGAATGAGTATGATAAAAATCAGGTTCGAAACGACTTCCCTAACAAAATTCAGTAGTTGCCAACTCCATTTAAATAATCTTGCGATCAACTTCCATAAAATACGCATATCATCTCCAAAGATAGGATCAAATGAGGCTATCCTAATGACCAGACATGTCAATGTCAGCTTCAAATAATGGCATATTGCCCGAAAAAAACGCTTTTGGGCTTTTATTCATTAACAAACAAACAGAAAATATTAGCTTATAATAAAACATCTTAATCTAGGAGAAAAATATGGACGCATTGCAACTCTTATTGAATCGACGTTCAGCATCACGTTTAACGACACCTGCGCCTCAAGGTGAAGCATTACAGAATATTCTGGCTGCAGGTATGAGGGCGCCTGATCATGGTGCATTACGCCCGTGGCGCTTTATTGTCATGCAGAATGAAGGTATTGAGCGATTCAGTCAATTACTCCATCAGGCTGCCGTTAACAGTAATTTGGGTGTTGAGGCAGAAGAAAAAGCGAAAAATGCGCCTTATCGTGCGCCATTAATCATCTCTGTTATTGCAAGAGTGACAGAGAATTCCAAAATACCGGAATGGGAACAAGTCGTTGCTGCTGGTTGTGCTGTACATGCGATGCAAATGGCTGCGGTAGCACAAGGGTTTGGTGGTATTTGGCGTTCCGGCGCATGGACTGATGATAATACAGTGCGTGCCGGTCTGAGTTGTAATGAACATGATAAAATAGTGGGTTTTCTCTACTTGGGAACACCTGCTTTGAAAGCACCAGGCAAGGTTGCCATGCCAGATATGACTAATTTTGTCAGCTACTTCTAACCGGAGTCTGCTATGTCAACAGAAGTTCGCCTTACCCAATACAGCCACGGCGCTGGGTGCGGCTGTAAAATTTCACCAAAGGTTCTGGAAACCATTCTGCACAGTGAACAGGAAAAGTTTCTTGACCCTCATTTGCTGGTTGGTAATGAAACACGAGATGACGCGGCGGTTTATGATATAGGGAATGGCACGGGTATCATCAGCACGACAGATTTTTTTATGCCGATTGTCGATGATCCGTTTGATTTCGGGCGTATTGCTGCAACAAACGCTATCAGCGATATTTATGCAATGGGCGGTAAGCCCATTATGGCGATAGCTATTTTGGGATGGCCGATTGAGAAACTGGCACCAGAGATTGCTCGTAAGGTGATTGAAGGTGGCCGGGCTGTCTGTAAAGAGGCGGGGATTGTACTGGCGGGAGGGCATTCTATTGATGCACCTGAGCCTATTTTCGGTTTGGCTGTAACCGGTATCGTTAACATTGCCCGGGTGAAACAAAACAGTGCAGCGAAAGCAGGTAGTCAGCTATTTCTGACAAAGCCGCTTGGCATTGGCGTATTAACCACGGCTGAGAAAAAAAGCTTGTTGTTGCCTGAGCATCAGGGGATAGCGACAGAAACAATGTGCCGATTGAATAAAATGGGGATTGATTTTGCCGAAGTTGCTGGTGTTACGGCAATGACTGATGTGACTGGGTTTGGTCTTTTAGGGCATTTGAGTGAAGTTTGTGAAGGTTCAGGTGTTCAGGCAACGCTCTATTTTTCAAAAATTCCCAAATTGCCGGAAGTAGAATCATATATTGAAAAAGGTTGTGTTCCGGGGGGAACCGGGCGTAACTTTGACAGTTATGGTCATCTTATTGGCGAAATGACAGAACTTCAGCGCAAACTGTTATGTGATCCGCAGACATCCGGTGGCTTGCTGTTGGCCGTTCTGCCAGAGGCTGTGGATGAAGTGAAAGCTATTGCACGATGTCATGGCATTGAACTGACAGCAATTGGTGAATTGTCTGAGCAACGGTTAGGCAGAGTGCTAATTGAGGTGAATGAATAATATCCATGCGGCTTTTTATTGCAGAAAAACCAAGCTTAGCCAGAGCGATTGCGGATGTTCTACCTAAACCGCATCGCCGTGGTGATGGCTTTATTGCTTGTGGAGATAACCAGCTTGTTACCTGGTGTATTGGACATTTGCTGGAACAGGCGGAACCTGATGCCTATGACAGTCGTTTTGCTCGCTGGTCATTGGTCGACCTTCCTATCGTTCCTGAAAAATGGCAGTTAAAACCTCGTCCCTCTGTTGCGAAACAACTTAATATCATTCAGGAATTGCTAAAAAAAGCAGATGAAGTGATACATGCGGGGGACCCGGATCGCGAAGGGCAACTGCTGGTAGATGAAGTGTTGGATTTTTTGAATTTGGATAGTGAAAAACGAAAAAATGTTCGCCGTTGTCTGGTAAATGATCTAAATCCACAAGCAGTTGCTAAAGCGGTTGACCGTTTGAGAGATAACCGGGATTTTATTCCGCTATGCGTTTCAGCTCTCGCCAGAGCCAGGGCTGATTGGTTGTATGGTATCAACATGACCCGGGCTTACACTTTGCTTGGACGCAATGCGGGGTATCAGGGTGTATTATCTGTTGGACGGGTTCAGACACCTATTTTGGGATTAGTCGTTCGTCGGGATGAAGAAATTGAGCATTTCGTACCAAAAGACTTCTTTGAAGTAAAAGCTCATATTGTTACGCCGAAAGATGAACGTTTTATCGCAATTTGGCAGCCGAGTGAATCTTGTATCGATTTTCAGGATGAAGAAGGTCGATTGATACACCGGCCTCTGGCTGAACATGTTGTTGCCAGAATAACCGGTCAGCCAGCCTATGTAATATCGTATCAAGATAAACGGGAATCTGAAGTTGCTCCCTTGCCGTTTTCGTTATCCTCATTGCAGATTGAAGCCGCTAAACGTTTTGGCTTGAATGCGCAACAAGTGCTGGATATTTGTCAGCGGTTATATGAAACGCATAAATTGATTACTTATCCCCGTTCTGATTGCCGTTATTTACCTGAAGAGCATTTTGCCGGGCGTCATGCAGTGCTTAATGCGATATCTGTTCATACAACAAATCTATTACCCCAAGATTTATTGGAAGTAGATAGAAAGAATCGCTGTTGGGATGATAAGAAGGTTGATGCTCATCATGCAATTATTCCAACCGCCCGAAATAGCCATACCAATTTGACAGACAACGAAACTAATATTTATGGTTTGATTGCCAGACAATATTTGATGCAATTTTTCCCTGATGCGATATTTCGAAAATGTGTTATTGAATTGGAAATTGCTGGTGGAAAATTTATTGCGAAAGCTCGTTTTCTTGCTGAGGCAGGTTGGAGAACGTTGCTTGGTAATAAAGAGCGTGATGAAGAAAATGATGGAACGCCATTACCCGTGGTTGCGAAAGGTGATGAGTTATTGTGTGAAAGAGGAGAGGTGATAGACCGTCAGACTCAACCACCAAAGCCATTTTCTGATGCGACCCTCCTTTCTGCTATGACGGGAATCGCCCGTTTTGTACAGGATAAGGAATTAAAAAAAGTTCTGCGGGCCACAGATGGATTAGGGACTGAAGCAACGCGGGCTGGCATTATCGAATTGTTGTTTAAACGAGAATTTCTTTATAAAAAAGGACGTCATATTCATGCAACGCCAGCGGGCAGGGCGTTGATTCATGTATTGCCGGATATAGCAGCTTTACCGGATATGACAGCACACTGGGAATCACGGTTAACGCAAATCAGTGAAAAACAGTTCCGCTATCAGGATTTCATGGGGCCGCTTGAGGAGACATTGCAGCAGTTAATCTGGCAGGCTAAGCAGAACCGCAACTTGCAAGCTTTCCGTGATTTACCTCCCGTCCCGGTTAAAGGTAAAAACGGGAAAAAAGTAAAATCTGGGAAGAAAACTAAAGCAACTGCGCCTTAAGGCGCAATTGTTGCATTATTCTGCAAAAAGTCATTGATATTCAGGGTTAATTAGAATATCAAATTTCAAATTCTGCCCAAACAGGTGCATGATCTGAAGGTTTTTCCATTTCACGGATTTTGTAATCAATACCTGTAGCGATACAGCGCTCCGCTAATGGTTTACTTGCGAGCAGCAAATCAATACGCAACCCGCGATTATCATCAAACCCTTTTGAACGATAATCAAACCAGGAAAATTGGTCGTTACATTCTGGATTCAGGTTCCTGAATGTATCAACCAATCCCCAATTTTTCAGACGATCCATCCAATCTCGTTCCTCTGGCAGAAAAGAACATTTACCTGTTTTTAACCACCGTTTTTGATTGTTATCACCAATCCCGATATCCAGATCTGTTGGGCTGATATTCATATCACCCATGACAAGCACTTGTGATTGGGGAGATAAATTTTGCTCCAAATAGCTTTGCAGATCCTGATAAAACTTCTCTTTTGCGGGAAATTTCACTGGATGGTCACGGCTTTCCCCTTGTGGAAAATAGCCATTAATGACTGTTAATAGCCCGTGAGGGGTTTTTATGTCTGCCATGATAATACGGCGTTGGGAATCTTCATCATCTCCTGGAAACCCACGGCGTACAGCAACAGGAGCCTGACGCGTTAGCAGCGCAACGCCGTAATGGGCTTTCTGACCATAATAAAATACATGATAGCCAAGCTTGCTGACTTCTTCTAAAGGAAACAACTCATCATGAACTTTTGTTTCCTGTAAACCAATAACATCGGGTTGATGCTGCTCTACGATCGCAGCTAACTGATGGGGGCGGGCACGTAATCCATTAATATTAAAAGAGATAAATTTCATCTTTTACAGCCATCCAGTAAAAAGACACAAGAACAATAATAACAGATGGATTTTAAAAAGTAACTATTGACAATGGTCAGAGCGAAATAGTAACGGACCTTTCAATATTATAATTCATTGTGAAAAATATAATAATTTATAGTGAGAAACCACCTCCGATAGACCGTTTTTATCTCTAGTGTTACAAAAATTGATTACTGAAAAATGTAGAACCCTATCCTAATCTTTGATAGAAAATTGAGCTCGTTAGTAATGTTTATATTTTCTAATGGTTGATTGGTTGAGATTAATTTTTGAACCATGATAAACATGAATAATAGCGTTTATTGAGCCACCTATGTATTGAACATAAGCTTTTTTTATGTGGTATATGTTTGAGAAGTATTTGTTTTTTTTGTACAAAATTTATGCCTTCGCGTATCAAACTTGATTTAACTGTCATTTGGTGAAGGCTATTTCAAAGAAATTATTTTAGCCACAGGTTATATAGGAACGGTGAATTATGTTTTTTTCTCGTAAATTAGAAGCATTCATGGCAGTGGTGGAAAATGGTTCTTTAAGTAAAGCGGCAAGAGTGATGAACCGAACAACTCCTCCAGTAGCTAAATCAATCAAAGACTTCGAGGCAACATTAGGGAAGCGCCTTTTCAAAAGGGAGAAATTTGGGATGAGTCTGACTAAAGATGGTTTAGAATTATATAACGATCTTAAAGATCTTTATTTACAAGAAAAAGAAATAACTAAAAAACATATCAGTGGTAGTATATGTAACATAGTTAATATTTATTACGATTGGGGGAAAAACAAGCATCTAATTTATTTATATAAGGCAGCTGATAGAAATAGCTCCCAGGTAAATATATTCCGGTTTAGTTATGATAACATTGAAGAAATAGTGGATTATGACGGCAACACGCTGATTCTAAGCTCAGAAAAGATACTAAGCGACCGTTTCAGTCTTATTCGTAAAATAAAGGGGCCTGAATTGGGGATTTGCTGCCGAAAAGAATTATTGGATATTGCTGGTGGAGATGTAATGCAATTGCTAAAAAATAATACTTGGTTATGCGACCCTGTACTTTATAAAAGCAGTTTCATTAAAAACTTGGAAGAAGAAGTTATTCAAAGTGGTAGTAAAGTGAATATGCGCCAAATGGATAATATGGGATGCTGTCTGAATTTTATTTATTCAAGAGACTATATTTTTATTACAGACTCTCATCCTGACGAATTGGAAGGAGGAGATGCTTTGAGTTTTGTTCCTATTGTAAAACCTGGCGTAGCAAACCAATGTTATATTTATAAATCTAAGTCGCATTCAAGTGTACTCAATCGTTTTATCGATTCAGTTAATGATATGAGCTAGAGTTTATTTTACGCGGAGTAGCTTATTGTAAGCTCCGCGTTGTTATTCTATAAGATAGTTATAGAAAGTTTTCACTGTAGTTAAATAAGAAATCTATATTTATTTTGGTTTTGTTTGAATATCTAAGATAATGTTTTATGGTGGAGGGGAAAGGTGACTTGTTCCTTGCCGTTGGGCCAATTACTGCCTTGTTGTTTTATTCGGCTCAACCAAACCTTGTTCGATATGTAAAAGAACTTTGAATAAATACCATTCATTTCTTATGGTTAATGACATATTATTTCCGGGCCGGTATTTTCCCGGTATCAAATTATTCAAGGCCATTGTTTATGGCCTTTTCTTGTTTAACTGTCAGTCACAGTTCATCTTGGCATCACACATACTATATCAACTAGCATGGATTTTGGTTTATTGTTTTAGCCACGGCGCAGTGGCGCGCTAAAAAATGATGTTAGCCTCCAGATAGTTTTCGGCAAAATCAGTGAATTTCTCTTGGATAAATGATTTTCGGGTTGGTACAGATCAGGGCAGTCTCCTAGACTGCTATCGCGACCAAATCCAGTTTACCTTTGTAACGATTGAAAAATGGATAGGCGTTTTTCATCTGAGTGGGTTTATATGGCACGATATCTGGACCACCAAGACCTATCTTATTTTTCAACACGAAATAAAACAGGCAAGATATATACCTAATGGATTTCAAGATGCGGCACGACGGCAAGGGAGCGAATCCCCGGGAGCATAGATAACTATGTCATAGAGAACTATGTGACCGGGGTGAGTGAGAGCAGCTAACAAAGAGGCAACTTGAAAGACGACGGGTATATACTGATGAGCGTTATTCCATTCGTATGGTCAGAAATTAACATATTGCACCGCATAGGGTTTTTTGAATACTTGACGGGTAAATTTAACATTGCCAAGTTCGGCAGCAAAATCCGGTTTTGTCACTTCATGTCAATATTAATGTCGGTTTCTGGCAAGTTAATACCGGTAAGACGACCATCAAACTCTTTTGCTAGCGCAGAAAGCAAATTCTGGTAGCGTTTGCGCAACTCTATGAATTCCACTGAATAGCAATCCATAGCCTTGTGCTTTGCCTTCCTTTTTCTCAAGAAAGCGCTCTTGGATTTGGACAACCCGCTTCTTTTTGATCTTGCTAAGTGGCATCAGATCTTTTTCGATCGCGGAGAAATCATATTTCCTTGATGCACTTTCCAATTGCTTCCAGTTATAAATAATTTGCATACCATCAATATCCTGTCGTTCTTGCAGAGGGCGTAACTGATGGAGGTTATCAGATAAAGTATAAAGAAAGTTTTGCGGTTTTTCTGCTAATGTGGAAGCTGGATTATTCCATTCATTAATCGATGATATTAGGTTGATAATTACAACTTCTCTTTGAGCGTTGGTTGATTCACATAATAAATGCAACATCGTTAATCTGGAAGTAAGCATGTTCGTATTCCCTTAAATAATTCATTTTATGTTTTACCACCCCATGTTTTTCGGGAATGATGATGTAATCGGTTTACCACAAAATTTATTTTCTTAGCAGAGACTTCATTAAAATCGGTTCCATTTGGAAAGTATTGTCTAATTAACCCATTGATATTCTTATTGATCTCTCTTTCCCAAGACACGTAAGGGTGGGAAAATTCCCCGATTGCAGCAGGTTTTAAAAGGTTATTGCCTGAGATGGGGGAAGATATTTCTTAGAGTATACCAACAACGAGTGAATATTATCATTGATAGAATCGATAAAGAAAATCCCAGTAATACAAATACATAATCTATTGGCTTTTCCAAAACTTTTCTCTTGCGATAGTCAAAACGTCGGAATTCCCCATCGGTTTGAAAATCTTGTAGCTGATAAAAGTGATGACTAACATATTTATCCCATTATTAATGTATTCATTGTGGATAACTTGTCTTCTAATACATGAATTAATGAACAAAATAAGTTGAAATAGCTTAGGTTATATTGCATATTGAACAGACGTAAGAACATGTGACACCACTCAAAGATAGGGTGGTTTTTTGTCAAGTAGAGTAAATTTCAAATACTGACATATTAAGGGCGTTTCTTTTCTTAAGAAAGAGCCGTATCCGAGGGGATATCATGTCATACTCAATGCAGCGAATAGAGGAAATGGCTGAAGAGATCATTTCTGGACTTTTCGCAGATGGTAGAACTCCAATGGAACAATTTGGTATTAATTGGAAGCAGGCTGAACGCTTAGAGCGTAATGCTCCCCAGATAGTTATGGGGTATGAGCCAGATGAAGATTGTTTGCAACATGTGCGTTGAGGTGTATGAAACGCAAACCAGTCGTTAAAACCCTAAAAATATGAATTCAATTATGGCCTCGCTTGGTTGCGGGGCTTTTTCATTGTCGGCTGTTGGAGCAACAGGATAAAATTGTCAGTCAGCAGGAGCGGATAAAACGCTTGTCTGATTTGGATGATAAACATATAGAGTAACTTGCTAATACTAAATCTGAAATTGACGTTTTTCAGGCAACTGAACAAGATTATTTTGATCTACGAAGAATGATTGCTGAGAACGAGCAGCAAACTCAATATTTGCGGGGTGACATCAAAACTCAGCGCTAGTGAACATTAATACCAATTTTACAATGTGTTGTGTAAGTTTTCATGGTGTGGAGTCTCTTACTATCTGATTTATAAAGATAACTCTGTATTGGTGGTTATTTATTTTTAGCTAATATATAATTTTTCTTCATCAGAAACTGGGTATTTAATCCAATTTCATACCGGAGTGATTATGATCCCAATACAAACAGAAAGAGCAGCCCTTCTAATTTAATCAATTTGTTAAATTTTACATTAGAAGGGAAAAATATGAGTTACTCAAAGGTTGATATAGATCTCTGGAATAGGAAAGCGCATTTCTTGCATTTCCGTAATGTCGTGCAATGTGGATTTAGTCTGACAACAAAAATTGATATTACCCATTTGTTATCTTCGTTGGTAGAAAAACAATATAAATTCTACCCGACCATGATTTATTTAATATCAAAAGTTGTGAACTCTTACTCTGAGTTCAGAGTGGCTATAAAAGATGAAGAATTAGTTGTATGGGATAGTGTAAATCCTGCGTATACAATCTTTCACAATGAAACAGAAACATTCTCAGCGATTTGGACTGAGTTCAATTGTGATCTGCCAGAGTTTATGAAAAACTATTCTGCTGATTATGAAACCTATAAAGATGATCTTTGTTTTTTTTCTAAACCAGAACTACCTGAAAACCACTTTCATATATCGTCAGTGCCGTGGGTAAGTTTTGATGGGTTTAACTTGAACGTTGCGAATTTTACAGATTATTTTCCACCCATATTTACGATGGGAAAATTTTACAAGAATGGAAATCAAACGCAGTTGCCTTTGGCAATTCAAGTGCATCATGCTACTTGTGATGGTTTCCATGTTGGGCGTGCTATTAATAAATTACAAGAGCTATGTGACGATTTTATTTAGTTAAAGTCAACCTGAATTTTCATAATGATGAATCATAATTAATGATTAAAGCGGCTCATGAATTTATGGAATGAGCCGCAGGCGATAGTTGAATTAATTCTGTTGTTTCTTATTTAATTTATCTCCATTTGTGAATGTTTAATAGGGTTGAAAATAAAAATTCATATTTTATTAATATTTTCTTCAATTATTAAAATATAAGTCATCATTATTTCTCAGTTAAAAAAAGGAGCAGTATATAAGATAGTAGATAACCAGATGCTTGCCGTGATGAACATGATAATAAGCTTGGTGAAACGCCAATAAGATGGCTTGGGAATTGTATTTGTGGGGATGAATGATTCGGTATTCTTGGACTGACTATCTTCTGGTTCTTTATCTTGAAATGGCAAAATAAAACGATAGCCCTGTCGGTATACTGTGTGTATTGCTTCGCCTAGCTCACAATAGCGTAGTGTCCGGCGTAACTTACAGATCAATTGCAATAGATTGGTTTCTGCTACTCCGTTTTGGCGTTCAGGCCAAACCAGCGGGATTAGCTGTTCCCGGTTTAAGGTGTTCCCTTGTGATGCATGTTCCCACAGTGCGAGTAGCAGGCGTTTCTCTTTCTCCGTAATGATAAACATATTCTTACCATGGATTATTTTGTTGGAGTCACAGTCCAAATAAACATCTCTAGTTATTTTCAGCATAACGCATTCTCTGCCTCTGTTTAATGTGTTTAGTGTTTACCTATCCGCTATAGCCAGGAGACTCAAATAGGCTTATGCCTGTTAAAATTTATATAATTTCTGCATTAATAATGCAAGAAAATAAATAATTTAAAATTTTTATTTTGTTTTGTAATGCATATTATCTTTCTGATTTTTATTGAGAAATAAAATTAATGATAATTATTTATTTATCAATTTTATTTATATTTTTGATGGCGGTTATTTTTATTTATGAAATAAAGGGGCGTTTTATAATATAGATAAAAAATTTTTAGGTATTATTGGATTTTTATAAATCATTTTTATGCGGATTAGAGAATAGATGACTATGAGTGATGCCCCAGCTAACTGGGAGATATTGGGTGATTGTTGGGTAATTGTATTGAATCATTGAGCAAAAGCAGCGATAAAAATAATTAGTTTTTATTTTTAACTTTTATTTAGGTATGGGTGAGTGATTATTGATCAGCGAATGGCTCTAGTGTGATGTTTATCACGTACTAATCACGTACTAATTTAGTGGGTTCAGGTGTTAGTTAGGTCGCCTCATTTCTTCTAGAGGATTTGGATATAAAAGCCGGGCTAATACACCAGAGGAATTAGGCATGATACCTAAGGGCGGTAGCGTACCTGAAATGATGAGTGTTTTAGCTCAATATAAATTTTTTTAGGAAGGAAATAACGATGTCTACAACTGCCGATCAAATTGCTGTTCAATACCCAATCCCAACCTATCGTTTTGTCGTTACCATTGGTGATGAGCAAATGTGTTTTCAAAGTGTATCAGGATTAGATATCAGCTATGACACAATTGAATATCGTGATGGAGTAGGTAACTGGCTACAAATGCCTGGACAGCGTCAAAGACCGACTATTACCTTGAAGCGAGGTATCTTTAAAGGGCAATCTAAGTTGTACGATTGGATTAATTCTATTTCTCTTAATCAGATAGAGAAGAAAGATATTTCTATTAGTCTGACCGATGAAACAGGTTCAAATCTGCTGATTACCTGGAATATCGCTAATGCTTTCCCAGAAAAGCTAACTGCGCCCAGTTTTGATGCAACCAGTAATGAAGTTGCGGTGCAAGAGATAAGCTTGAAAGCAGATCGGGTTACTGTTGAATTCCATTAATACACTGTTTGGTGTCAGGAATAATCTGGCACGTTAATACAGTGCTTTTTAAAGGCTAATATTATGACAATTGATACATCTTATCCGGGTGTCTATATTGAAGAAGATGCTTCATTGGCACTTTCTGTCCGTACAAGTGCAACGGCAGTGCCTGTTTTTGCTGTTGCAAATAACAATTTATTAATGTCAGCGACCCATATTCGCATTAGTAGCTGGTTGGACTATCTGACACGAAAAGGAGGGCAATTTAATCCCACTGACATGCTTGATATTTCACTACGTGCTTATTTTATTCATGGCGGTGGATATGGTTATCTGGTTAAAACCAAAGATTTAGCCAGCCAGGTTCCAGAACTTGATGATGTAACCTTGTTGGTTGCTGCCGGAGAAGATATCAAAGAGGCTGTAAGTACACTTTGTAAACCGGGTAAAGGATTATTCGCCATTTTTGATGGCCCAAAGAGTGATAGTGAAATAAAAGAACCCGAAAAAATACTTCAATCTTACCCTGCGACCCCTTACGGGGCAGTTTACTATCCCTGGCTAACAGCTGAATGGGGAGATAAAAAAGCTCCCGTTGATATTCCACCCAGTGCCGTGATGGCCGGTATTTATGCCAATGTCGATAACAGCCGGGGGGTTTGGCAAGCACCGGCTAACGTCCCTATTCAAGGCGGATTACAACCTAAATACCCGGTGACTGATGATTTACAAGGGGAATATAACAAAGGTAAAGAAAAGTCAGATAAGGCGTTGAATATGATCCGTACCTTTCCTAAGGGCAGCACGCTTGTCTGGGGAGCCAGAACACTTGAAGGTAGTGATAACTGGCGTTATATCTCGGTTCGTCGCCTGTTTAACAGTGCAGAAAGGGATATCAAAAACGCCATGAGTTTCGCGGTATTTGAACCCAACAGCCAACCCACCTGGGAGGTTGTGCGCCGGGCTATTGATAATTATCTCTATTCCCTTTGGCAACAAGGCGGATTAGTGGGAAATAAAGCTGATCAGGCTTATTTCGTTCAAGTTGGTAAAGGCACCACGATGACTGATGATGATATTAAACAGGGCAAAATGATCGTCAAAGTGGGTATGGCGGCGGTTCGTCCGGCTGAATTTATTATTTTGCAGTTTAGCCAGTCAATTGGGCAAGCTCGGTAAAAATCATCTAAATTGAATGAGGACGTTATAATGCCTTCTGTCGCATATACTACACCCGGTGTCTATATTGAAGAGGATGCTTCACTCTCGTTATCAATTAGCACCAGCCCAACAGCGATTCCGGTTTTTATTGGTAAGTTTTTTAGAAAAGATGGAACCCCGATAAAACCGGGTAGTTGTATTAAAATCACCAGTTGGTTGGATTTTACCTCACAGTTTTCGTTTTCGCCTGTAGTGTCAGTAAAGGCTGAGGCTACCAAGGTTGAACTTAAGCCTAAGCCTGAACCTGAACTTGAACCTAAGCCTAAAACTACGGAACCAAAAGACATTCAGAGACTTGCTGTTACTGAAGGTAGTGATTCGCTAGAGAAAGAAAAAGAGAAAAAGGAAGGAGAGGAAAAGGAGGTTAAATACACCTATACCTATGTTGCCACTATCACAGAAATTTCTTTAAGTGCCTTTGCTGTGCAGCATTATTTTAATAATGGCGGTGGTATCTGTTATTTGTTGCCATTGGTAGCAACTGATGCAGGTACTGCGACAACAGAATTAGCAACGCTGCCAGACCTGATTGAAAAACAGCAGGAGATCACTTTACTGCTCTGTGCTGAAACGGATGAAACGTTAAAACCCCATACAAAACAGGCTGTTTACGATGCGATAAATTCCTTGTTGCAAAAAAAAGTGGGTTATTTTCTGATTGCTGACAGTAAAGATGGAACAAATAAGCCAACGACCCAACCGGATAAAACCGCTGTCTATTACCCTGATTTAGAGACCTCTTTTACTTATAACCCGCCAACGGATGCTGATATTGTGTTAAGGGGTTATCAGGGGAATAAAGAGGTGAATATGCTAGCTGATCTGAATACGGATTCACCAAAAGAGTATAAAGAAGAGTATGAAAAAGCTAAAAAATTAGCTTATGACAAATGGCAGGCAGCTAACGTACCCACAACACCAATTACCTTGCCACCCAGCGCCGCCGTTGCGGGTGCTTATGCGGCAACCGATGCTAGTCGTGGTGTTTGGAAAGCGCCCGCCAACGTAGCATTGAATAATGCTAAACCAAACAAGGTGATCACCGATGATAAGCAAGGTGCTATGAATAAAGCGGGCATTAATGCTATCCGTCACTTTACTGGTAAAGGCACCCTGATTTGGGGCGCACGTACCCTGAAAGAAAGTGATGACTGGTGCTATATTCCGGTACGTCGCTTATTTAATAGTACAGAACGGGATATCAAACAGGCAATGCAAGTTGCTGTCTTTGAACCCAATAGCCAACCCACCTGGGAGCGAGTACGGTCAGCCATTGACAATTATCTCCACCAACTTTGGCAGCAAGGGGCGCTGGTCGGTAGTCACCCTCAGGAAGCCTATTTTGTGCAAATTGGTCAAGGTATCACCATGTCCGAGACAGATATTAGGGACGGAAAAATGATCGTCAAGGTTGGGATGGCGGCGGTCCGTCCGGCTGAATTTATTATCCTGCAATTTTCGCAAAACGTAGCACAGTAACTGCATTAAGACGCGGTTTAGCGCTGCGTCTGTTTACTGCTAAGGAGATGATCATGGAGATGATAAAACAGCCAGGCGTAACCGTAACGGAAAACCTAATATCGCAGAAACAGGATAATGAATTCATCGGGGTACCTGTTTTTATCGGTGATATCCAACGTCTTGTAAACGAAAGCAGTCGCGATAAAGCCGTTAAACTCACTAGTCTGACCGATTTTACTCTGACATTTGCTCAGTCAGGATTAACGTACTATTCCGTGCGCCATTTCTTTGAAAATGGGGGACAGCAAGCCTATGTATTGCCACTGGGTCTTAATGCGCAATTAAAAGATTTTCAATC
Organism: Photorhabdus heterorhabditis; assembly: GCF_001280945.1. Taxonomy (NCBI): domain Bacteria; kingdom Pseudomonadati; phylum Pseudomonadota; class Gammaproteobacteria; order Enterobacterales; family Morganellaceae; genus Photorhabdus; species Photorhabdus heterorhabditis. The sequence continues at coordinate 29,681 of NZ_LJCS01000037.1, forward strand.
ATTGATCACTGCGTTACAACAGGATTGGATTAAACAGGTCATTTCCGCAGAGAGTGCTATCACACTGATTGTCATTCCTGATATTGCCCGCTTTAATCGGATGGGTGATCCCAGCGCAAAAATAGATCTTTGGTTGCAGTTTTGGCAGTCAGTGCTCGATCTTTGTAAGAGCCGGCGTGGCATTATAGGATTGTTGGATGCCCCTGATGACCTAGCACTGGCGGCTAAATGTTTAGAGCAGTTTTCCTCAAGTGATCGGCAATGGGGCGCGGTATATTGGCCAGCACTGAACAGTGCTTACCAGGACGAAAGGCAAAATACTATCGTGCTTTCGCCTACGGCTGCGGTTGCTGCTGTCATTCAGAGTAACGATAAACGGAAAGGCATATGGACTGCTCCCGCTAATGTGGCTTTAGCCAAAGTGGTGAGTCCGATACGCTCTTTTATTGAAGCTAATGCCTTCTTTAATCGGGATGATGACACCCCGTTGAATCTGATTCGCAGTTTTCCCGGCAAAGGGATAAAAATCTGGGGATGTCGCACTCTGGACAACACACCCGACTCTCCCTGGCGCTATATTCAAATTCGCCGTCTGGTTTCCTATATTGAAGCTCATATGACCCGACTCGGCCATGCTTTCGTTTTCGAGCCAAATAACCCGATTACTTGGATGAAACTTAAAGGCCAAACTTATAACTGGCTACATCAGCTGTGGTTAAAAGGTGGACTGCGGGGGACTGAGGAAGAACGGGCATTTGACATCTTACTCGGTGTTGATGAGTCAATGAGTGAAGCGGATATGCGGGCCGGGAAAATGATCATGAAAATCAGGCTAGCGCTGTTAATTCCGTCAGAATTTATTGAGCTGAGTCTGACGTTTGATACGCGTACCGGTACAACCAGGTTAAGTTAAACAGGGGCAAAATATGCAAAACTTCTACACCCCGTCAGTATCACACCGTTTTATCGCCAGTTTTTTGTTTAACAATATTCCCAGTCCACTTGATATTGCCTTTCAGCGGATCTCGGGTCTGAGCCGTGAACTGCAAACCACCCAACACAGCCAGGGTGGAGAAAATGCTAGAAATGTTTGGCTGGCCGATAAGATCCAACATGGCAGTTTGGTGTTGGAGCGTGGTGTGATGACGGTGACGCCGCTCACTCTGGTATTTGATCATGTCCTGCGTGGGGAAAAAGCGATTTATGCGGATGTGGTCATTATGTTGCTGAATGAAAATTATTTACCCGTGGCAAGCTGGACAGTGAGTAACGCCTTACCGGTTCGTTGGTCTACCGGTGACTTTGATGCCAAAAGCAATGCTGTTTTGGTGAACTCTTTGGAATTACGTTATCAGGATATGCTCTGGTTAGGAGTGACAGTATGACGGTAGAAATTAAAGAACTGATTATTCGGGCCAAAGTCACTGATTCCATGAGTGATTCATCATCTCCACGAACATTAGTTCAGGAAGAGTTAGATAATGCCCGCTTGATTGAAAGGGTGAAGCGAGAGGTGCTAGAGGCATTACGTGAAGCAGGAGGTCATTATGAGCTTAATTGAACGTAGTCTGTCCAAACTCACGCTGACTGCTTTTAAAGATCGGGAAGGTAAAATCTTGGTGGGCAGTTTACAGGTCATGTATAACCCGGATGCAATCCAGTTCAATTATCAGGCCAGTTATAAAAAGGAAGAAAGCGTTACCGGTACCTACCAAAGCAACCAATATGTATCGTCTCAGCCTGCTGGCTTGTCATTAAATCTGTTGTTTGATGCCTCTATGCCCGGCAACAATACGCCGATCGAAACCCAGCTGGCGATCCTGAAAACCCTCTGTGCCGTTGATGCTGGCACTAAAGCCCCCCATTACCTTAAAATCAAATGGGGCAAAATGCGCTGGGAAAATAAAGGTTATTTTGCTTGTCGGGCCAACGGCCTCAATATTCATTACACCTTATTTGACCGGGATGCTACGCCGTTGCGGGCAACTGCCACCTTATCTGTGGTGGCAGATGAAAGTTTTGTTATTCAAGCTACCGAGCAACAATTAAAATCGCCACCGGTTACTGCGGTCAGTGTAACCGATATGCTCTCTCTACCTTTGATCGCACTGGGTGCCGGCGCTTCTCTGGCAGGCGGTATCGATTATCTCTCTCTGGCTTGGCAAAACGGTTTGGATAATCTGGATGATTTCACGCCAGGACAAACGCTGCAAGCACGGAGGAAGGCATGAATATACCCGAGATAGCCATTAAGATAGATGGCAAAACGCTCAGCCAATTTACGGTTATCAGTCTGACAATCAACCACCATATTAATGGTATTCCTTCGGCTAACATGACTTTGGGTATCGTTGGTGATGTGAGTCATATATTCGAGGCAAAGGCTCAGGCTGAATTGACAAATTGCCGCCCGAATCATGAGCTTATCGTGCAGGTCCAAAAAAAAGTGTTATTTAAAGGTGTCATCGTTCGGCAGGCACTGGGGCTTAAAGGTCAGGACAGCATGATTATGCTGACGGCAAAACATCCGCTGCAAAAATTAACGCACAGTTTCCACTCGCAGCTATTTAGTAAACAGAGTGATGAGGCGATTATCAGGAAGCTATTCAGTCAAGCGGGCCTATCTGTGACAATAAAACAGGCCCCTCAGCTGAAAACGGTTCATGAGCAAATGGTTCAGTTTCGCTGTAATGACTGGGCATTCTTAAAAAGTCGGCTTAATGCCACTCATACTTGGTTGTTACCCGGTCACGATGCTATTACGTTGGTCACACCGGAGTCACTTAATCATTCAACCGTGCATACTCTTCGTCAGCGTGGTAGTCATCAGGACGTTGTGTTATTTGAAGCTAATCTGCAATGGGATAATCAGCGTAGTCCTAAAATGGTCAGTGTGCAATCTTGGGATATTAGCCAACAAAAACTATCGAAGGCCATTCAAGTAAAAAATAGTGGACTGGGTCAAAACCAACTTGCTATAGACAATCTGAAATCATTGACTGACCAGGAATGGCAATGGATTTTCAGCTATCCGTTGGATAATGAACAAACTCAACGTGTTGCTCAAGGCATCATGGACAACCGGAGAAGTCATAACATATCCGGCAGTTTTGAAGTTGAAGGTAATGATCGCTATCAACCGGGTCATATTCTGGCATTAAACGGCTTTGGTCAGGGGATGGATGGTCAGGCGATAATCACCGGTGTCAGTCAGACAATCACTCAGCGACAAGGTTGGCGTACCCGGTTAACTTTAGGCATGCAATCAGACGCAGAACAGGCTGTACCGCAAGTTAAAGAGTTACATATCGGTATCGTGGAGAAATACCAACAAGACAGCCAGTCACTGGAGCGTATCCCGGTTAAAATCCCCGCTTTTAACTTGACCAACGGTGTACTTTTTGCCCGGCTGGGTAAACCTTATGCCAGTCATGAAAGTGGATTCTGCTTCTATCCAGAGCCGGGGGATGAGGTGATTATCGGTTTCTTTGAATGCGATCCCCGTTTCCCGGTGATATTAGGCTCCATGCACAACCCTAAAAATAAATCGCCGTTAAAACCCAGTGAAAAAAATTTGGTGAAAACGTTAGTGATTAAACAGGGGGATAACCAGCAGGCATTGCTATTCGATAATGAAGATAAAACGCTCGCTTTTAATAGTGGCAAAAATACGTTATCTCTGCAACAGGATAAAGATATCACGATGAGTTCTGCTAAAAATATAATAGCGCATGCACAGGAAATTCATATTCAGGCTGAAAAATCCCTGTCAGCCGCTGGAAAGTCTGGGGTAGAGATTAAAGGGGCGAAAATTAATTTAACCCAATAATAGGACAGTAAAATGACAAACAAAATATTGGCTGATATTTATGGTCGGGGCTGGGCATTTCCGCCACAGTTTTTTATTGATGAAAATATTCCTGAAACACAATCTGGCGTAAAAATGGCGGAAGGAGCCGAGCATGTTCGCCAGAGTATGAAAATCCTTTTTTTAACGGAACCTGGCGAGCGGATTATGCGTGAAGATTATGGTTGTGGCCTGAATGATTATATGTTTGAAAATATCAGTGATGAACTAATAGCACGAATTCAAACGCGCATTGAAGAGCGAGTATTACGTTATGAACCCCGTGCAGAAGTGACGGAAATTCAGGGGAGCCAGAGAACCGATTTGCCTAATACCTTACATGTTCAGGTGACTTATGCCCTGAGAGGTAGCGAAATTAGCCAGCAAATTGAAGGTATTCTTGAGATTGGCGAAGGGCCGATACAGGTGATCGTATGAGTAAACAACTGGTTGTTGATGGCGACATCCTGCTATTCGAACCGTTGTTTGGTAACCGGCAGGTCATCATTTTGGGGCCGGCAACCATCAGAGGCAGCGGGCACGCGCAAATCCGGGGGAAAAAGATCGTTATTGTGGGGGACGAAAAAAAAGTACAGTTTCAAGCGCAATATATTACCCCCAGCCACCCGATACCCGGTATGGGCATGGTCACCATTGCTCAGTTAGATGCCAGCCAGCAGGTAAACTTTTGTCGCAGCCCTGTCACGGTGATTATTGTTGGGCAACAATTTACTGCCCGTTTTACGCCGTCACAACCAGCAACTAGTCAGGCTGGCCCAGATGTGACAGCACCCAGTATGGGAAAAGGCCGTTTTATTGCCAGTCAATATGCCGTTAGTGCCGGGTAGATAACAGTTTAATCTTATTTTCAAATAATCATGATCTCCTGAAAACATATTAAGGTTATATTCAAATAACAGGTGGCGTAAATATGGAACAGACCGGATTAAATAATAAACTTACCGCTATCGTACCGGATACCAATTTTAAACTTGATGAAAGAAGTATGTTGGATATTTTAAATTGGCTTAAAACATATGCGGAAAAAATTCCCTTTGATCAGGAGAAAAAGAAATTCTGGGATAGTTTCTACTTTATTCAGGAAAATCATCCTCAGCAATTAGTGGATATTTACCAAAATGTGCATAAAGCAAATGGCCTTTTACCCGCCCATCAGGCATTTTTACTGGCTTTTTTAAAACTATTAGAAACAACTAAAATATTATTCAATACCTTCCCGGCACGGCATCGTAATCTTTATTACCGGGAGTTATTGGGTTTGAAACCCAGAAATGCGCGGGCGGATCAGGTTGCAATAGGTATTACCCTGAATGCTGATTGTGCCGAATATCTTATTCCAAAAGGAACACTTTTTGATGCCGGGCATGATAGGGCGGGAAATCCGTTACAGTATGTGACCGAATCCGATTTATTAGCGAATCAGGGGGCATTAACCGATTTGCGTTGGTATCGAAAAGAGGGTGATGGCTGGCAATCGGCAATACTATTGAATCTTGCAGAGAGCATTAAATTACCAGAAAACGATATCCGGCTTTTTAGCCCAACATCTAATGATGTTTCAGTGCTTTCAGGCTATCTGATTACTTCGCCTCTATTTACCATGTCAGCAGGAAAACGCAGTATTAAAGTGACACTGGCGAACAAGTGGGAAGGTAATCGTGATCACATCATTGCTCAGATCAGTTCGGGAGATCATTGGCTTTCACTGCCGAAACCTTCTGTAACAACAGAAGTAAAAGAGAATACCGAAGTAAAAGAAAATACTGACGTCCATTGCCTTACATTTTACTTGTCAGCTAACCATGATCCCATCACTCCGCCTGATGGTTTGGATAATATGACGTTTGATGTACCGGTGTTAAAGCTAGGTACCACTCAAGGCTCTACTCTACCTAAAATTACCGAGATCGAAGTCAATGTTAATGGTAACCGCAGTGTGTACTATGCCTCTGATGGCGGTATTGAACAAACGGATACAACCAGTTTTCCCTTTGGTCAATTGCCGTCGTTAGGCTCCGGTTTTAATTTGGTTGCCCCGGAATGGTATGGCTCTGAAAACGCAACATTGACGATTACGCCTCAATGGGTTGGCTTGCCGCAACAAAATTTTTCACAATGGTATGCAGCATATGATACTAAACCCGATAATAAGGCATTTGAGGTTCAGGGTTATTTAGTTACTCCTAATAAGGAAAAAAAGTCGATTAATGGACTCCAGTCGTTATTCGGTGGAGCTAATGAACCCCAAGGGCAAAGTCTAACGTTTACCTTACCGGCAATGGATTACCCTCTTGCAGACAGTCCAGAACCTAATGATTGGCCTGCATCGGTGCGGATAGAACTGGCCAAGCAAGATTTTATGCACCCCCAATACTGGAAAAATCCCAAAGATAAGAATTTACCCTATACGCCACAAATCAGTGCGTTACAGGTTCAATTCAGCGCTAAAGCCAAACCTGAACAATTTGCCGTTTATCCTCTGGCACCTTTTGGCCGTGGCGAGGCAGCAGCGGAAACGTCAGCATTCACCCATGAAGCATTTTATTTGGGATTTACCGGTGTACTGCCAGGGCAAACGCTATCCTTATATTGGCAGTTAGAAGGTCTTAAAGCGCTTAATTTATCCTGGTTTTATCTCAACAAACACAACATCTGGAGTCCATTGGATAAACGAGTTCACGATCAAACGCGTAATCTGTTTGATCGGGGTATCTGGCGTGCCTTATTACCAGAGGACGCGGCAAATCAAGTCGCTCTGATGCCGACGGGCCGGTACTGGCTGAAAGCAGAGATAACCAATCAGATTAAACCTCAAGATTATCCACGTATTAAGGGCCTGCTGTATAACGCTACAATCGCCACCTTAATTAATCCAGAAACGGTTGAGCGGGATCATTTTATCAATGGATTGGCCGCCGACAGTATTAAACAACTGGTCACGGCATCCGTTGCGATCAATGGTATTACCCAACCTTGGGCATCCTGGAATGGTCACCCGCCAGAAACTGAGCAAGCCTTTTTGAAACGGATTCCTACCCGGCTATCTCATCGTAACCGAGCGTTGAGTTGGGGGAATATGGTGACATTACTAAAAGATCATTTTATTAGCTTATTTGATGTCAGACACCATTCTGGCAGTAAATTAACCACTATTCCGGCACCAGAAAAGCAACAATTGATCGTGATCCCGGACAACCGTTACAAAGATAACGATGATGCGCTACGCCCGAAATTGAACGCGGCTCGATTGAAAGAGATGATTGAGTGGTTAGGTCGATTAAGTAGCCCTTGGGTAGACATTGAAATTAGCAATCCTACTTATGTTGACGTCCTGATCCGTTATCACCTGGCATTTGTTGACGGTATTAATTCCGACTATGGCTATGATCAACTACAACGAGAATTGAGTCGGCAATATATGCCATGGGGGGAAAATCCTGTTATCGGTGTCGCAATCGGGAGTCACATTGATTATTACCAGTTGTTAGCCACGATTCAGCGATCACCTTTGGTTGAGCGGGTCACTGGCTTAACTTTGCAAAAAGGCAGCCAGAGTGTAGGTGATAAAGGTAAAAGTATTGAAGCTGACGATAATGAAGTACTGATTTTAGTTTGGCCTGAAAAGAATTCATCAAATCAAGGAGTTAACAATGAATAATCAGGATGCATTGTTTTCCATCGTTAAAGACGATATTGCCTTTGATACCTTACTCACTCAAGCAAAAGCGATTATTAAGCAACAATCCGGGCAATACTGGAGTGATATGGGGGAAAATGATCCCGGTATTACGCTATTAGAAGCCTGTTGTTATGGTGCGTCCGATTTAGCCTATCGCCATTCATTACCACTTCGGGATCTCCTTACCCCTAAACCAGAAGAACGGACATCCGGTGATGGTATTTTTCCACAAGAATTTAGTCCGCAACAAATGCTGACTTGTGGCCCCATTACGGCGGAGGATTATCGCCGGGCCTTGTTGGATTTGCACAGTGGCGACACTTTACATAGTGACGACACAGTTAATGGTTATTTTTTATTTAATGATGTGCTGCTGGTATGTGAGCCTAAAGGCCAACGCTATGAATACTGGTATAACAAAGAGAAACGTGAATATAGATTTAAAAATTCTGGAACAGATAGCCAATTAACCCTAAGAGGAAACTACTGGCTTTATTTACTCCCCAGCCGGGAAACTGAAACCAATAAAACTCAGGCTGAGGAAATCCTGAAAGACTTCTTGCGGAACAACCGTAACCTGGGAGAGTTTGTCAGTAAAATTATTTGGCTGGAACCCGTCGATCTACCATTACAGATTGATATTCAGCTAAATGATGATGTCAAAGATATCGCTGACATATTGGCTAAAATTTATATGACAGCGGAAGAAATAGTGATTGAAAAGCCATTACGCTATACCACTGAGGCAATGAAGGAACAGGATTACAGTAATGAAGAAATTTTTGATGGGCCTTATTTACATCACGGTTGGATACCTCAATTACCGCCGATTAAAAATTACGACGGCTCGATGGTATTAAAGCTAAGTCCTCTGGTTAACCGATTATTGACGATTAAAGGTGTTCAAAGTGTCACCCGGCTGGAATTAGGCGAATATGATACTCACCTTATTTCTCCGCTATCGGGCGATAATTGGTCCTGGAAAATTGTTAAAGAACATTATTATCCCAGACTATGGGGCCAAGATCCCTTAGCATTGATTACCTCACCAAACGGCCCGCTGACTATTATTGCTAAAGGTGGTGTGAAAGTTTCGGTTTCTAAAGAAGATATAGAGAAAAAGCTCATTACAGAACCGCTGATTGATACACGGGCAGAATTATTAAACTGGGGAAAACATCGTAAAGTCCGGGATTACTATCCGGTGAGCAATAAATTACCTGCCTGTTATGGATTGCAGACTGACGCTAATACTCAACAACAAAAACAATTGCATCAATTTATGCTGCCTTTTGAACAAATGTTGGCTAATGGCTGCGCTGAACTTGCTTTATTGCCAAAACTATTGGCTTTTAAACAGCGAGGAAATGCGGTATACGGTGTGCAATGGCCTTTTAAAACGAATACGATGAGTCAAAAAGTGCATCAGGAAATAATGCCTGACTTAATTAAGAAGCTAAATGATGATGCGCAAATCGACAGTAATGACGGAAGTTATTCTAAGGAATTGGAAATTCTGGATTACCTATTAGGCTATTTTGGTGCTCATCGTGCAGCCAGACCTCTGATACTTAGCCGACAGGATTTTCTATCTACCCAGCGCGGTTACTTAGCTCAACAACCAGAATTGGCCTATCACCGTAATAATATTCGTATTGATAAGGTGTCGGCACTGCAAAAACGGATTGCAGCTCGGCTGGGTTTGGGGAAAAAATGTTTCAATGAACCACCAGATCTGGCAGACCTTCCTTTTTACTTGATTGAGCATCGTCGGCTTTTACCCGTAAAATCTAATGCGAAATTCGACAAGGAGCAAGAGCCTGATGCTCTGGATATTAAGGATAACCCTAGTTCTAAAAGCCATCATTTAATTATTACCCAGAAAAAAGAAGTGGTAGGGCAGTTACTGCGTGGGCAAATGATTGACCTGATTATTAAAGGCGATAATGGATTCACATTGCGGGGGCAAATAATTACTAAAATTACGGAAAAATCATTTTATCTTGATACCCATAACAGTGTGGTTTTGGAACACAGACTGAAAGAAGTCCGGCAGGCATTTGATAATAATAATTTATTCTGGTGTGATAGTCCGGTGTGGTTAGAAGATATGGATTATCAACTGGTTTATGACGATAAATTACATGAAAGTAGTGGAAAAGATGAACGATGGATTGTCTCTAATGCCTACAGCCCTTTCCCTGCAATGATCAATAAAGGTGATGAAATCACCCTGAAATATGTCATTACATCTCATGTATCACCAAGAAATACGTCGATGGGTTCAGATTCTCCATCAGATTATGAGCTAAAAGCCAAGATAATGGACTTTGATCGTATTGAGGGTTGGATAAAACTCGAAAAAATGGCAAATCAGAAACATAATTTTCCACCAGAAGAAGAAGCGTGGCGTTATCGTTGGTATTTTTCCAGTGAAAAATATGCTTATACCGATCGTTTTTCATTTGTCGTCAGTGTAGTGATTAATCGCCAGTTAATTGGGAATAATAGTCATGTTGATCCTCACAAACTGGAATCTTGGATAAAAACTGAGATTTTAGCTGAATTCCCGGCGCATATTTCTATGATTATTCATTGGTTGTCACCAGAACGTTTTAAAAATTTTGCCAGCACTTATAAGCGTTGGCAAAATAATGGTGCTCCTTTAGGGGATGAAGCCTATCATATATTAGAAATGTTAACCTTGGGTCGTTTGCCTTCGGCATTAACCGGTACGGGAAATTTGCGCATTGCGACTGAAAAACAGAAAAATGAAGTCATCAAAGAACCTAATGATGAATTGCGTGCTAAGATGATTGAGAGTGACCAACTGTTATATGTACCAGGAGTTCAGATAAATACGGAGATTAATGAAGATAGTGATAAAAATACATTATCTGAACATTCTCAATCTCAGTCTGAAAATGATAAAAACAAAGATTAATTTACATATGAGAAGGGGTAATGTGTCATCATAATAGGAACCATTTATTTTACTATTAAATTAATTATCTTTTATACCCTATGGATTTCAAGATGCATCGCGGCGGCAAGGGAGCGAATCCCCGGGAGCATAGATAACACTGTGACCGGGGTGAGTGAGTGCAGCCAACAAAGAAGCAACTTGAAAGATGACGGGTATATTATTGAGTAGTAATATCCACATGGGTATTTAAAATAATTCGATACTATATGAGGTAATAAAAATGGAAAAAGAACATAATCTACCAAAAGCGGAAGATACTAAGAGTGAATCAAAAAATCTCTCAGTAAAATATTTAAAAGATCGTTTTAAAGCCGGCAGTATTCCATTACAGACTGATTATGAATATTTAATTGATATGGCTGATATTGGCCGCAAAGCAACCGGGCAAGCGCCTGGACAAGCCGATAATCCAAATTCAGCGCTGAAACTGGATGAGCATGGTAGATTAGTGGTTAAAATCAAGACTGGGAATGGTATCACTGTTGATTCAGATGGCATTAGTATTAATCCAAACCAAGTATTCCCTAAAGGAATGATTGTGATGTTTTCAGGTTCAGAGAATGAAATCCCACCAGGTTGGGCTTTTTGTAATGGTGATAACAAAACCCCAGATTTAAGAAACCGTTTTATTATGTGCGGTGAAACCCTTTCTGAAAAAGGCGAAAGTAGTAAAGCCAGTGGTAGTGGAGATAAGAAAAACTCCTTCAAAGATACAGAATCAATTACAGTTTCTGTCAACGTTAAAGTAGAAGATACTATACTGGATATCTCACAAATACCTAAGCATAAACATATTCAATGTCTTCCTTATCATAGTGATGGAGGATTTGGATATTCCCATGTTAATTGGGGGAAAACACCATACCGAATAGATAATACACCTAATTCGTCACTTTGGCACAAAGATAAAAATAGTAATTATGATGATCTGCATCCACATACATCAGAAGTTGGGGAGGGAAAAGGACATAATCACCCAGCAACAGGATCGTCTTCTCCACATAGCCATAAAGTTGACGTGGTTCCGCCTTACTATTTATTAGCCTTTATTATAAAACTTTAATTTTATTCCACACTGGCAGATTCATGTCATCTATACCCAGCAGCAGCTTGAAAGATGAAGGGTATATTCTTATTAATTAGAAAGGAAATATTTATATGATTTCTGAGAAAAATCAGCTGGATCAGATTACCATTAATATTGACGCTGATAATCAACAGGAGGCTAAAAAAGTATTGCATGGTTCTCTACTAAATAAAGTCAATATATATCAGCTATTTAACTTATATTTTAATGAATATACTATCAATCAAGATATTTGTTTGGAAAAATTATCATTGGATCTTGGTACAATAAGCTTGCATGATTTTAATTCATTGTTTCCGATTAGGCTTAATGCTGCGCTAAATAGAGTATTTAGCCAATGTTATAAGGATAATAATGAAGAAAAAATCTTTCAGGAAGATCCAATTATATTAAAAAATACCAATAAGCCTCCTTCACTTAAGGATAATCGTTTAATTAATATAGAGGAGTTTATTCATTATTTATCTCAAAAAGATTTTAAATTAAATTCAAAAAAAGTAATGCTAGATAATATCAATGTCAAACAGTTAATTAATCAATTAACGAGAATGGAAAGTCATTTAACATTATTATTAGCAAAAAGCTGTTTATCTGAATATCGTTTGCAACGACTTTTGTCTATCAATCAACCGGCTTTATTAACTGCCATTAATTGCAAATTATTAGAGGATATAAATATATCACAGCATCAGGAAGAATTAGTTTCCGCTGGTCAACTGATATTGAATGCGCTGGGATATATGCAGTGGCATAATATACAAGAAATAATCAAGCCAGATACGCAAGTGATATCACGTATTATCGTTGACCTCAATCAAGGGACGCTTAATGTTGTACCTATTCTTACGTTATTTCGTCAAGTTATCGTGACTAATCATTCGTTATTACATGAGTGGCTGGTGCAACTTTGGCAAACAGATCTCATTCCGCAACTTTGCAAAAAACACCTCTCTATTCAGCAATATGAAACTTTAGTTAATCGTTTTAGTGATCAAGAGCAAACTTTCAGAGAACATGCTTTCCGTAAAACAACGGAAGTTAATCTTCTATTGGCTCAGTTATTACAGATATTAGCAATGGAGCCTCAGCAAGATTTACCACCATTAAATCAGCATCAACTTTCATTAATAGCTACAGCGATTCAAACAGGGGAGGTCAAAACAGAAAATATTCTCCAGCTATTGCAACATCCGGCGTTATATAACAAAGCAGGTACAGCATGGTTAGCGCCATTATGGCAATTGACTCCTGTTTCACAGCTCGGCAAAAAACATCTTTCTGCTGAACAATATCAACATCTTTCGCAACGCTTTATATCAAATAATGCGGATCGAAAATTAATCTCTCAAGATCATTCAATATTATTAGCACCAGATAACCTATGTATTAAAGATAATCACTGTAGTCAATTGCAAACTATTAACAGACCACGCATTTGGCCGGATTTATTGACTGAACAAACTCCTTTATATCAAGTAAATAATGCTGGAATATTAATTCTATGGCCGATGTTGGCTACATTATTTAATCATTTTGGTTTGCTTGAAACACAACAATTTATTCATCATCAGGCTCAGTTTAGTGCAGTTGATTTATTGGACTACCTGATTTGGGGAGACGAAGAGGGGCAAATAGAACGAAAGACATTGAATAACGTATTGTGTGGCTTAATGGTCAATGAAGATAATGAATCAATTTTTCTTGAGCCAGAAAAACGGTTGATAACAGAGCAATGGCTGGATGCCGTTATCGCCCAACTTCTTGGCTGGAAAAACTTAAGCCGTAATGACGTCCGGCAACTGTTTTTACAACGGCCAGGTAAGTTGCTCATTGGTGAACAGGAAATCAAAATCATAATCCAACGTCAGACATTTGATCTGCTATTAAATGACTGGCCATGGCCGTTACATATCGCAAAACTTCCCTGGCTGAATCAGCCTTTATCCATAGACTGGCAAAATATTTAAAAGGTTTATATGAATTCTTTACTCAAAAATAACCATTATATGATGGCTGAGTTACGTTGGATTTATCCTCATTTGGAACGTATTGATCTATTATTGCAGCATTACTATTATCAAAAGAGAGATAAATACGACTCTTTGCCAGAAAGTTTTTTACTTGACGAAGATAAGGTAGATCAATATTTGGTACAACCGCAGGGCATTCCTCATTGGTTATCTGAGGAAAGTAATATTGTTAGCTACCCAGAAACTGAAAAGCACCTTGCCTCTAATGCTTTGTTACTATTGGTCGAACGTTTTGAACTCACTGAATTTGAATGTGATGTTTTACTGTTAGGTTTATTGCCACATTTTGACAGCCGCTATCATGCGCTGTTTGCTGCTCTGCATGGTAATAGCAAAAGACAATGGCCCAGTTTTGCTTTAGCGATTGAATTATTTAGTGAACGTCAAAGTGATCAACAATTACTGCAAAACTGCTTCTTACCACCCACGCCATTAATTAGTCATCATTTATTACTACTCAATAATGACGAGGAGTCTATCTGGTTACAAACGCAATTTTTAACTCACAGTGCAATTTGGCATTTTTTATTTGATCAGCGAGTTATTTTACCTCCTTTAATAACCTGTGCTTACTGGTGTACTCCTGCATTACACATTTGGTATCCGCCAACGCTTTATCGTCAACTTGAAAAAATATTATTGAATGAAGCAGACGAGGTGTATCCACTGGTAATACTCAGAGGAAAACAGGCCAGCGCCAGAGAATTAGCGGTGAGTAATATCATGGTGTCTCATGGCATTAATACGTTAACCCTTGATTTAGCTCGCCTGCCAAATGAAGAAAACTCAACCACAATATCTGACTTGTTAAAAAACGCAGTACGGGAAGCCCGGTTACACGATGCCTGTTTATTAATCCGCAATTTTTCTTTGCTTACCGCAGAAAAGAAAATATTAAATAGTGAATTATCTATTTTGCTGAACCAACCAAAATTACGCGTAGTTTGTTTAGTAGAATCAAGAGAATCATTAATGTGGATTAAACATCTGTCCATGGTGCAAATTAATATGCCTATGGCAACATTGACAGAAAAAGGAATCATGTTAAAAACAAGTTTACCGAGTAATTCTTCAGATGAGATTAATATCGCTAAATTATGTCAGCGTTTTTCATTTACAGCCGAAACATTACCCTTAATTCTTAAAGAGGCTTGCCAATACCAAATACTCCGGCAACCACAAGGTCAATTAGAAGAAATAGATTTGTACAAGGCATTAAGTTTCCGCGCTCAACAGAATTTCGGTAAATTAGCCCAGAGAGTTACCCCAAAACGCCACTTTAATGATTTAGTGATTTCGGATGAATTGGTCCAACAATTAAAAGAAATTATCGCGGCAATTAATTATCGTGACCAGATTCTGAGTTCTGGCTTTCAGGATAAAATAAGCTATGGTACCGGTATTAGTGCTTTATTCTATGGTGAATCAGGGACGGGAAAAACCATGGCGGCAGAGGTTATTGCTGGGTATCTTGGTGTTGATCTGATTAAAGTGGATCTTTCTACTGTTGTGAATAAATATATCGGTGAAACTGAGAAGAATATTGCCCGTATTTTTGACCTGGCGGAAGCTGATTCCGGGGTCCTGTTTTTTGACGAAGCCGATGCATTATTTGGCAAGCGCAGTGAAACTAAAGATGCTCATGATAGACACGCTAATATTGAAGTTTCTTATCTTTTACAACGATTGGAGGATTATCCGGGATTAGTCATTTTAGCCACTAATAACCGCAGCCATCTGGACAGTGCATTTAATCGCCGCTTTACCTTTATTACTCGTTTCACTTATCCTGATGAAATATTGCGTAAAAAAATGTGGCAGACCATTTGGCCTGAACAAGTTAGATTATCGGATGAGATTAATTTTGAACATTTGGCTAAACGGGCAGATCTAACCGGAGCCAATATTAGAAACGTTGCTTTATTAGCATCGATATTAGCAGCCGAAAATCATAGCGTTAAAATTGAAAATAAATATATAGAACGGGCCGTGATGCTCGAATTAAATAAAACGGGTCGATTGATTTTTTAAACATTTAATAGAATTGGAGTTAATATGATAAATATAATTGAACCTGATAATGCAATCGTTGAGGTTAATAATGCATTAAATGCAATCTTATCTCAGTATTTAAATATTTATGGTCAGAAAATTGATATCCGTTTTGATCTACCTGAAATGGAATCAATTCCATCATGTCCTACAGTTAGTGTATTTCTTTATGATATACATGAAGACCTACAACTACGTTCTGCCGAACCCAGGAGTTATTGTCCTGCCTCCAGTACATTATTGCCGGGATGGGTAAATATTAATTACAACTACTTAATTACTTATTGGCATTCAAATAAGCCATCAGGAGATAGCGCCAATCCTGATAGCCAGCCTAATAATCAAGCTGCGAAAGTCATGACATGTGTTTTGAACGCATTGGTTAATAACCGGCAATTACCTACAATTCCTGGGGCATATACCAGAGTGATCCCGCCGCAAGAAAACCTAAATAGCCTGGGTAATTTTTGGCAAGCTCTCAGCAATCGCCCTCGACTTTCTTTGTTGTATTCAGTCACTGCCCCGGTAAAACTGTTAAATATGGATGCTATAAAACCCGTTAGCCAAATTTTCTCTTCTGTAAATCAAAAATCGGGTCTGGACAGTTCACAAATAAATCAGGTTCTGGCAGAGAAATTGTATTTAGATTTGGGTGGCACAGAAGATGCACGTTTTGCCCTTACTAAAGTGAATCTAAAAACTGAATTCACCGTAAAGAATAATGAAAATCGGGAAAATAAAAACGTTATTCTTAATGTTTCTGGTATTACCTATTCGAATTATTTATCAAAAATAAGATATATTCTTTCAACTTGGAAAAATAGTCATAGTGCCATTGTGAATGTAAGTGATACCGGTATTATTATTGAGGAATATTCTGAAGAATTAATTGAAATACAAGATAATAAATTTTGAATTTATTACCCATTAATTAAAAATGGAATGTAAATAATTTATTAATTAATGTATTGTTCCTTTTTGATATATTTTTTAATAAATGTAATAGGTGGTAATATGATGCGAGAATATAGTAGCGAAGATGATTGTGTAAAAGAAAAAACAAATTTAGTAAAATCTGAAAATGCAAAGGAAGATAACTATCTGGACATAGATTATCTCACTTGTTTAGTTAATCTAAATGGTATGCCAGAGCAAAAAGATCCTAGATTAAACTCCGAAAAGTTAATAGATGATATTATAAAAATACATAATGATCCCAAAGGAAACAAATTACTCTGGAATGATAATTGGCAAGATAAAATCATCGATAGGGATCTGGAAAACATGTTTAAAACAATTGACGAAATGGTTTCTTCCTTTGGTGGGCTTGAAAGTTATAAAGATATAGTTGGAGAAAATCCTTATGATCCTACGGAGCCAGTTTGTGGTTATTCTGCACAAAATATATTTAAATTAATGACTGAAGGAGAACATGCTGTTGACCCGGTAAAAATGGCGCAAACAGGAAAAATAAACGGTAATGAATTTGCTGAAAAACTGGAACAGCTCAATGACTCAAATAATTATATTGCATTAATTAATGACCACCGACTTGGACATATGTTCTTAATTGATATTCCATCAATGAATCGGGAAAGAGTAGGATATATCTATCAGTCAGATTTGGGAGATGGTGCATTACCCGCCCTTAAAATAGCAGATTGGTTAAATTCCAGAGGAAAAGAATCGATTGACTTGAATAAATTAAAGAAATTTTTAAGTAATGAATTCATTATGCTACCTGAGAATGAACAAAGAGAGTTAATAGCTGAACTTCTTGATCTAAATAAAGATATATCCAATGTGAAGTTAGGTGAAGTTAAAAAAGATAAAGTGGTGGATATTTATTTAAGAGAATATGATATCAATGATTTCATTAGCAATATTGAAAAATTAAAAACTAAACTAACTTAATTTATCTGTTATTTATGGAAGCTTGAAAATATTTAAATTTACTATATTAACAATAATATATAATTTTTTATGATATTTAAAAG
>NZ_LJCS01000038.1:0-46423 GCF_001280945.1 Photorhabdus heterorhabditis
GTTTTAATGATTTTTTCAACTGAGGAATAATTTTTTCATAATCCAATTAAATAATCGATTATAAAAAATGGGAATAATAAAATCTCTAAATAAATCGGGGCTGGATCTTGAAGTGCGCTTTATTAAACGCACTCTTTTATGTTTATTGAAAACTTAAAGGAATGGAATGAATTCCTGTTATCCTAGCGCTACTTTGACACCTAAGCCAATTAAAACAATACCAAGCAGTTTATCAATAATCTTCTGAGTTTTAGCTAATCCGTAACGTACCGGTGCACTCTGGATTAATATTACCAGTAATGGCCAATAGACTATCGACAGACTCCAGATAATAAAGGCATACCATAATTTCTCCTCAACACCAGAATTGACATTCAGTACTTGAGTAAATATCGCTAGGAAGAACAAAGTTGCTTTAGGATTGAGTAGATTACATAAAAATCCCTGCATAAAAGCTTTTTTAAAGGAGACAGTCTGTTGTGGCTGGTCATCAAGAGTGATGGTATTCCCGCTGCGAGAAAGCAGGCTGTTGATCCCAATCCAAATAAGATAGGCAGCTCCGGCATATTTCATCAGGTTGAACAGCCACGGAGTTGTGGTGATAACAAGAGCCAGTCCGGCGACACAGTAAGACATATGACAGGTGATAGCGGCAATTAAGCCCATCACAGTCATCATTGCGGCAGCGCGTTGATAACGTATGGCATTTTTGACTACCAGAAAGAAATCAGGGCCTGGAGAGAGCATTCCCAAAGTTGAAATAGTGATAACGAGTAGTGATGTTTCCAGCATAATGTACCCTATAGTTAATATTAGATTTGTTATTATTTAGATCAATGAATGTCTTAAGTAACAAATTAAGTATAAATTAATTTTTTATGCTTAAGAAAGCGTTGATCCTATCGACTGGGTACATCCCTTTCCGTATAGTGTCATCAATTTTTATACTATTTGCCTAATAAGGTGACTTAATGAATATCAGCTTGATCGCTGCCTTAGCTATGGATCGGATCATCGGCATGGATAATACAATGCCGTGGAATCTGCCGGGGGATCTGGCTTGGTTTAAACGTAATACATTGAATAAACCAGTCATTATGGGACGAGTGACTTACGAGTCCATAGGCCACCCGTTACCAGGGCGACTCAATATTGTGTTGAGTAATCAGCCGGGTAATGATGAGCGTGTAACTTGGGTAAGTTCAGTTGATGAGGCGCTGGCGGTAGCGGGTGATGCAGAAGAAGTTATGGTTATGGGAGGTGGTAAAATCTATGACCAATTTATCCCATTGGCTAGCCGTATGTATCTGACCCATATTGATGCAGAAGTAATAGGTGATACGCATTTTCCTGACTATGAACCGGATGAATGGGATTCTCAATTCACTGAATACCATGATGTAGATGAATTGAATTCTCACAGCTACTGTTTTGAGATTTTACAGCGCCGTATCTAATTGATAAAACACGCCGATGAGTTTTTTCACGGCGTGTCCGGTTTTAACGTTATTTTATTGCTGGCAACGATGGTTGCGTAAAATACTGTTTATCTTCCCAACGTAGCATAGTCAGTTCGCCTCCCCAGCAACAACCTGTATCCAATGCATAAAATCTATCCGGCGTTCCTTGACCTTCCAGTGATGCCCAGTGACCGAAAACAATAGAATACTCTACTGGGATCTGCTGTGGTAGCTTAAACCAAGGTTTCAGAGGCGCAGGAACATTTTCAGGTCTATCTTTGCAAACCATGTCTAACTGACCATTAGGAAAGCAGTAACGCATGCGCGTCAATGCATTAGTACTGAAACGTAAGCGTGCCAACCCAGAGAGTTCTGGTGACCAGTTGTTTGGCATATCTCCATACATTGAATCGAGAAACAGAGGATAGCTACCACTGCTGAGCATAGTTTCAACTTCGCGGGCGCACATTTTAGCGGTTTCCAGATCCCATTGAGGTGTGAGTCCCGCATGAGTCATGATCAATTTCAGGTTATCGTCGATCTGTAATAATGGTTGTTTACGTAGCCAATTAATTAACTCATCGGCATCTGGGGCAGATAGTAATTCATTGAGCTTATCCTTGGGTTTATTACGGCTAATCCCGGCATAAACGCCTAATAGATGAAGATCATGATTGCCTAATACCACTTTTACGGCTGAATCTAACTGTTTAACATACCGAAGAACATCAAGAGAATCTGGGCCACGGGCAACTAAATCTCCTGTCAGCCACAACGTATCTCTATTGGGTTCAAAATTGGCCTTAGTTAATAAAGCACGTAATTCACGATAGCAGCCATGAATATCACCGACGAGATATGTAGACATAATTAATTAATCAAAGTTGGAATAGCCAATCGGAAAACTGGAATGTCAACGCGGAATAAATCACCATGGTGATCGGCCATTTTATAATGGCCTTCCATCGTACCCAAAGGCGTTTCCAATATAGCGCCACTGGTGTAACGGTATTCAGTACCTGGCGGAATGACTGGCTGCTTACCAACAACGCCTTCCCCTTGGACTTCAGTCTGGTGGTTATCACCGTTGGTAATTAGCCAGTAACGGTTAAGCAGTTGAACCGGTTCGCGCCCAAGATTACGAATAGTGACTGTATAGGCAAAAACGAAACGCTGTTGTTCGGGACTCGACTGGCTTTCTACATAAACACTCTGTACCTGAATAGAAACTCTGGGCGCATTAATCATGATTGACTCCTGTTATGACTGCATTTCAGGTTGTTCCGCTAGATAGTTTGCCATTTTGCAGTATTGTTCAACAGAAATATTCTCTGCACGTGTACTTGGGTCGATACCAAACTCTGTGAGTTGTTCTACAGTGAAAAGATCACCCAGGCTGTTACGGATAGTTTTACGCCTTTGGTTGAAAGCTTGTGTGGTGATCCGGCTCAGCATACGAATATTTTTGACCGGGTAAGGTATGCTTTTATGCGGTATCAGACGTACAACGGCTGAGTCGACTTTAGGTGCGGGAGTAAATGCTGTTGGCGGTACTTCCAGCACCGGGATAACCTGGCAATAGTATTGAGCCATGACACTTAAACGTCCAAAAGCTTTACTGCCGGGACCGGCTACCAGACGGTTCACTACCTCTTTTTGCAGCATAAAATGCATATCAGCAATAGCATCAGTATAGCTAAAAAGGTGGAACATTAATGGCGTAGAAATATTATAAGGTAAATTACCAAAGACCCGTAGCGGCAGCCCTCTTTGCTGAGACAGTTCGCCAAAATTAACGGTCATTGCGTCTTGTTGGATAATGGTAAGTTTATCTTTTAGTTGTGGATGAACTTGCAGGCGCGCCGCCAGATCGCGGTCAAGCTCAACCACAGTCATTTTATCCATGCGCTCTCCAACCGGCTCAGTCAATGCACCAAGACCAGGGCCAATTTCCAACACTGCTTGGCCTGGTTGTGGATTGATAGCTGTAACAATACTACCAATGACAAACTGATCGGTTAAAAAGTTTTGCCCGAAGCGTTTACGGGCAAAGTGCCCTTGGTGGACTCTGTTATTCATTACTGTTTTGTATCATTTTAATTGCTAAATTTAATGCGGTGATAAAGCTTCCCACATCAGCTTGACCTTTACCAGCCAATTCCAATGCTGTGCCATGATCGACAGAAGTGCGAATAAATGGCAGGCCCAACGTAATATTCACAGCTCTGCCAAAACCTTGGTATTTTAACACGGGTAGCCCCTGATCGTGATACATAGAAAGAACGGCATCTGCATGTTGAAGATATTTGGGCTGAAACAAAGTATCTGCGGGTAAAGGCCCTTCCAGAACAATGTCTTCTGCCCTTAGACTTTCTAATGCAGGGATAATAACATCAATCTCTTCATGCCCCATATGACCGCCTTCTCCTGCATGGGGATTTAAACCACACACATAAATACAGGGTTTTGCCAGGCCAAACTTTGTTTTTAAGTCATGGTTAAGGATCGTGATAACTTCCCGCAGGCTATCAAAAGTAATGGATTTTGGCACATCAACAATGGGCAGATGAGTTGTTGCCAGAGCAACCCGAAGTTCTTCGGTAGCAAGCATCATGACAACCCGCTGGCATCCACTGCGATCAGCAAAGAATTCAGTGTGGCCGATAAAAGGCACACCAGCATCATTGATGTTCCCTTTATGGACCGGCCCTGTGACTAACGCTGAAAATTCCCCATTTAGGCAACCATCGCAGGCTCTTGCCAGAGTCTCAGTAACATATCTGCCATTTTCCCGATTCAATTCACCGGCGACTGCTGGAACATGAAGGGGGACTGGCAATATTGTCAATGTTCCAGCAGCTTGCGGTGCCGGCGTTTTATCTGGAGAATATTCTTGTAACTGTAAAGGAAAATTGAGTTGTTTGGCTCTGTCCAGAAGTAAATTTGGATCTGCACAGGCGACCAATTGTATTGACCAACTTTGCTGAGCAAGAGCGACAATTAAATCGGGTCCAACCCCGGCAGGTTCGCCGGGGGTAATAACAATGGGTTTATGAACAATGGGTTTATTGTTGTGCATTGCTACCATCTAAAATTTTCACATAAGCAGAGGCGCGTTGTTCCTGCATCCAGCTTTGTGCTTCTTCAGTAAATTTACGGTTGAACAGCATACGGTAAGCACGATCTTTCTGAGCGACGTCTGTTTTATCAACTTTGCGGGTGTCCAGCAGTTGGATCAGATGCCAGCCAAAAGACGAATGAACCGGCTGGCTGATTTCACCTTTATTTAGTCGCATTAACGCGTCACGGAAAGCAGGATCGAAGATATCAGGTGTACTCCAGCCGAGATCACCACCACGTAATGCTGAGCCAGGATCTTCTGAAAATTCTTTTGCTGCATCGGCAAAATCAGTTTTTCCACTACTAATCTCACTGGAGATTTGCTGCAATTTGGCGCGTGCTTGAGCATCAGTCATGACAGGAGAAGTTCTCAGCAAAATATGGCGGGCATGAACTTCTGTGACTGCGATTGTTGCATTACCGCCACGGATATCATTTACCTTGAGGATATGGAAACCTACACCGGAACGAATTGGGCCAACGATGGCGTTTTTCTGGGCTGATTGTAGTTGCGCCGCAAACAGGGTTGGCAGTTCTTGAAGCTTACTCCAACCCATATTGCCGCCTTTCAGGGCTTGTGGATCAGCGGAATAGGCGATAGCCAGTTTACCGAAGTCAGCGCCATTCTTAAGCTCAGACATAATTTTACGTACCACAGCAGTGGCTTTTTCCATTTGTGCCTGATCAGGATTTTCTGGTAACGGTATCAGAATGTGGCTGATGTTCAGCTCAGTATCATTAGCATTTTGGTTGCTAATTTGTTTGGCTAAGGTATCGATTTCTTGTGGCAGAATGGTGACACGACGGCGAACCTCATTGTTGCGCACTTCTGCTATCAGCATCTCTTTACGAACCTGATTACGGTAAGTATCGAAACTGATTCCGTCAGCAACAATACGGTGTTTCATCTGATCCACCGTTATGTGGTTTTGGGCTGCAATATTGGCAATGGTAGAGTTCAGAGCCTGATCAGGAATAGTAATCCCCATCTGCTTTGCCATTTGCAACAAGATATTATCCATAATCAGTCGCTCAAGGATCTGATGACGTAGTGTTTGTTCGTCCGGTATTTGCTGGCCTGCATGTTGTGCATCCCGTTTAACGGACTGTAAGAGGCTGTTGATGTCACTTTCCAGAACTACCCCATTATTAACAACCGCAGCAATTTTATCCACTTGTTGAGGTGCAGCGAAGGCAGTACTCACTGAAAACATCAATCCGAGAATGAGATTTCTCCAGTTCTTCATACTTTTTCCATCATATGTAAGTTCCGCGTTAGCGGGTTTATTGTGTTTAATATCAAAGCGTTATTAGTATCAGAATGCACGCTGGTATGGCATGATGCCAGACTGCAACATTTTCTGGCTACCCAGACTATGATTGTTACTTAAGCCTCTGAGTTCAAAGTTAAATGACCATTTGTCGTCATATTCGCTATTATCATCTTTCCAGCCAATGATCTTACGCTCATAGCCGACGTTAATTGCCCAGCAACAGGTGTTGTACTGCAAGCCTACTAACTGACTTGCTGGTTGCTGTTTCTTAGTATCATAGTAATAAGAGCCAACTAAACCCCAGCGATCATTTAACGGCCAGCTTGCAACTAAACCAATTTGAGAAATCCCTTGCTGAAATGTGGGAGCGGTTTCTGCTTTTTGATCCCAGGTGCGCAAACGGGTTGCTTGGATATAATCTCTGTCAACAAAACGGTAGTTCAACTGTACAAGCCTATCAGCATCACGACGATATTCCAGTACAGCATTTCCCATTGTCACGCTGCTCAGACGGCTATCGTACTGCAAACCACCTTTCAAGCCCCAGGAATCATTAATCCTCCAGTAGGTGTCACCAGCCCAGGCCATCATATCTGACCCATCTTTACTGTTAACGAGATTTTCCTTATTGGTACCAGTGCGTGGGCGCTCAAAATAGTAGGTTTGACCTAATGACAGATTAAAACGTTCAACTAAATCTTCATCATAAATACGAGTAGTCAGACCGGTAGTGACCTGATTCGCGGATGAAATACGGTCTAAACCACCGTAAAAGCGGTCACGGAACAGACCGGTATAGTCAGCCTGTAGCAGGGCCGAATCGTAGTTATTGATATTATCTTGGTTCTTATACGGCACATACAGATACTGAATCTGTGGCTCTAGCGTTTGGGTGTAATCGTTGTTCAGATACATTGAACGTTCAAACACCATTTTGGCTTCACTTTTAAACTGTGGCAGAACCCGGTTAACAGATTCTTGTAATTCGGAATTTTTTCTGATGTCAGGAATATCTTGCTGATAGTGGGTTGCCATCAGCTTGGCTTCGTTATTGATACTTGCCCAACCATTGGAGAGTGGCAGGTTAACGGATGGCTCCAGATGCCAACGGGTTGCTTCAGGGTTATTTTTCTCAGTACTGGTGAGTTTTACCGCTTGACCATGGATACGAAGATCAAACGGACCTAGATCATTTTTATAATAGTTCAGATCCAATTGTGGCTCTGCGCGATAAGCATTTTTGTTACCGCCGGTTGAGAATATTTGGAACTGTTTAGTTGATAGTGTGGCATTCCAATTTTGTTGAGCATATCCCAAGCTGAGTTTCTGTGTGGCATAGCCATCAGTGGTGGAACCATATTGGGAAGAGAAATCAGAGAAATATCCAGGATCACTGACCTTGGTATAGTCGATATTAAAACGCCATACCTGATCCATAACACCACTATGATTCCAGTAAAATAACCAGCGATTATCACTCTCTCTGGCAGTACGCGTTCCGGTCTTTTTATCCTCGATATACTGTTTGTCATTATTCAGCCAGTCCAGTGCTAGTGTACCTGTACCTGCTTTAGTTAAATAACGGAATTCATTATTCAGTTTTAAACCGCGTTGACTGATATAGTGCGGCGTAATCGTAGCATCATAATTTGGTGCGATATTCCAGTAATAGGGCAGCAGAAATGTAATACCGTCCTTTTTGGAATAGTTGGCGTTAGGAATAAGGAAACCGGAGCGGCGTTTACTACCGATCGGTAGTTGAAGGTATGGACTGTAAAATACCGGAACATTAACCACTCTGAAACGGGCATTCCATATTTCAGCCACTTCTTCTTCACGGTCGAGAATGACTTCAGAGCCAACAACACTCCAGCTATCATTACCTGGCAGGCAGGAAGTAAAAGTACCGTTATCCATAATGGTATAACGGTTTGCATCACGTAATTTCATTTTATCTGCGGTGCCGCGTCCCTGACGCCCGACCATTTGATAATCACTTTGATCAACATCTGTATCTTTATTATTTAAATTAGACCAGGCGCGTGGACCTTTTAGAATAATTTGCGGATCATTGTAATGAACATTACCCGTTGCAGTAACAGTCCTTACCGGAATTTCATCTTCTGTTTGATCAAGTTGTACCTTATCTGCGGTCAGCGTTTTATTGCCCTGTTTAATATTGACATTACCGATGAATTCAGCAGAGCGCGGATAATCTGCACGTGAATCATCTGCCAGAATATTGACAGGTAATTGATTGAGATCACCATTAATTATTGGCTGATCGTAAACAGGTATACCCAGCATACATTGTGCTGCGAGATCAGCATGTGCATGCTGACTGTAAAGTGCGGCCCATACTGTTGTGGCCAGCAAAGTTGGATAACATTTCTTCATAGATATTTATGCGGTTCCGTCATCAGTGGCATTGTGCCGGCAAACCTCAAGAGACTAGCGCACTCAATGAATATGCGCCAGTGTAAAGTCACACCTTTACTTATCTTGCCGTTAGGCACGGAGCTGAATGAATAGTATGATAATGCAAAACTGCACTCAGGGCATTGATGAATTGAGGAGTATATGCATTATTGGGGAAAACTGATTGGGCTGATCTTTGGTGTTACGTCTGGAGCAGGTTTCTGGGGTATTGTCATTGGTTTATTTATCGGTCATATGTTTGATAGGGCCAGTGTACGCAGAAGCCAAGGGTTTTTTGCAAATAATCAGTCCCGTCAGATGCTGTTTTTCAGCAGTACTTTTCAAGTGATGGGGCATATAACTAAATCAAAAGGACGGGTAACTGAAACGGATATCCAGCTTGCCAGCCGATTAATGGACCGAATGCAACTTCACGGGCAAGCCCGAATAGCGGCCCAGCATGCTTTTCGTGAGGGCAAAGAACCCAATTTTCCTTTGCGTGAGACATTGAGACAATTACGTCGTGCCTGTTTTGGTCGGTCTGATTTAGTTCGGATGTTTTTAGAAATTCAGTTACAGGCTGCATTTTCTGATGGTCAGTTGCATCCGAATGAGAGGAAAGTGTTGTTTATCATAGCTGATGAGCTTGGGATCTCTCGTAACCAGTTTGAACAATTCCTTGCCATGATGGAAGGTGGCCGCAATTTCGGTGGTGGTGAAGAGTGGCAACAACAGTATGACGGTTATAGGAGAGCAACTCAGGGGCCAACATTGGCAGATGCCTGTAAGGTACTCGGTGTGGGTGAAAATGATGATGCGACGATAATTAAACGTGCTTATCGTAAATTGATGAGTGAGCATCATCCAGATAAGTTAGTGGCAAAAGGTTTACCACCGGAAATGATGGAAATTGCTAAACAAAAAGCCCAGTCAATTCAGGCTGCGTATGATCTTATTAAAAAAGAAAAAGGTTTTAAATAGTCAAATTTTCTTTTTAAAAAACATCTTATTAAATACATAGGGGAATAAAGTCCCCTATGATCGTTGTGTTTATTTTTTATTTCTCTAAAATATTAGAAAGTTTTATGATTTATTGGCTTTAACTAAAGAGGGATGCAAAAAATGGCAAATATCCGTATTCTCTTGGGAGGGTTCGGCGTGGCTTTGTGCTTGATATTGGCTTCATTAGATTCGATTACTGTATTTGTCAACTGATTAAAAATCGGCTGTGCACTGAAAATGCATTGGAGTTCCATAGGCCGGATGGGTGATATATAGCTCCTGTGCATGTAATTGCAGGCGAGGCGCCATTGCTCTTGCCTGCTGATGAGCATAAAACCGGTCTCCCAGAATTGGGTGCTCAAGTGCCAGCATGTGTACCCTGAGCTGATGTGAACGACCCGTTATTGGCGAGAGTTTCACCCTGGTTGCTTGATCTTCGTAAGCGAGTATTTCATATTCAGTCTGCGCTGATTTCCCGGTTTCAAAACAAACTTTCTGCTTTGGTCGGTTTGGCCAGTCACAAATCAGAGGGAGATCAATTATGCCGGTTTCCGGTTTCAGATATCCCCAAACTCGTGCAATATAAGTTTTTTTCGGTTCCCGTTCACGGAACTGGCGCTTCAGTTCACGTTCTGCATTTTTGGTCAATGCAACTACCATTACACCGCTGGTTGCCATATCCAGCCGGTGAACAGATTCCGCAGCCGGAAACTGTTGCTGTATCCGAGTCATAATACTGTCTTTGTGTTCCTCAGCCCGTCCAGGAACAGAGAGTAGTCCACTAGGTTTATTGACCACAATGATATGCTGATCCTGATAGAGCACATGTAGCCAGGGATCGGTGGGTGGGTTATACGCTTCCATTAAGACTCCGGTAAAAGACAGTATCTTGCTCATTGAAATCAGGGTACCAGGGAAAATGCGGGAATGGCGTTCATTCCATCCCGCACTAAATCCGAGTATCTCTAATCTTTCTTACTGATGTGTAACAACAACAAGGCGGATTGCATCCAGACGCCAGCTGGCCTGATTCAGGTTAAGCAGTAACTGTTGGCGATTGGATTCAATTGCTTCCAATTCATCATCACGAATATTGGGATTGACTGCTTTCAGTGCTTCCAGACGAGAAAGTTCAGCAGTGAGGTTTTCATCAGCTTCCTTCTTCGCCTGTTCGATTAATGATTGTGCCTGTGTTTCTATTAAACCTTCTGCTTGTTGCAAAATAGTGTGAACTTCTTTTTGCACGGCATTAACCAGCTTACTCGCGGTATGGCGGTTTACTGCATTAAGCTGGCGGTTAAAGCTCTCAAATTCTACTTGACCAGCCAGATTGTTGCCTTTCAAGTCCATCAGTATTCGCAGTGGGGTTGGGGGAAGAAAACGGGTCAATTGCAGATGTTTTGGTGCTTGCGCTTCAACCACATAAATTAGCTCTACCAACAGCGTTCCAACGGGTAATGCTTTATTTTTTAGAAGAGAGACAGCACAGCTACCGGTATCACCAGACAAGATCAAGTCTAACCCATTACGGATAATCGGGTGTTCCCAACTGATAAACTGGGCATCTTCACGAGACAGCGCCTGCTCCCGATCAAATGTAATAGTGCAGCCATCTTGTGGCAGCCCTGGGAAATCCGGGACCAGCATATGATCAGAGGGTGTTAACACTATCATGTTGTCACTGCGATCTTCCTGATTGATACCAACGATATCAAACAAGTTGAGAGAAAAGCTCACCAACTCAGTATCATTTTCATACTCTGAAATTTTTTCTGCCAACTGCAAACCATGCTCTCCACCATTGGAATTCATTTCCAGCAGTCGGTCACGACCTTGTTCTAATTGCTGTTTGAGCTGTTCATGCTGTTGGCGGCATTGATCAATAAATTCATCAAATTTTTCCTGCTCATTCGGCTTGGCAAGGTAGTTCAGCAGAATTTCATAATAGTGATCGTAAATAGTACGGCCTGTCGGACAGGTGTGCTCGAATGCATCCAGACCTTCGTGATACCAGCGGATCAAGACAGCTTGGGCGGTATTCTCCAGATATGGCACATTGATCCGGATATCACGGCTTTGGCCGATACGATCCAAACGTCCGATACGCTGTTCCAGTAAATCTGGGTTGAACGGTAAATCGAACATGACTAACTGGTTGGCGAACTGGAAGTTGCGACCTTCTGAGCCAATTTCGGAACACAGTAGCACCTGAGCACCATCTTCTTCAGAAGCAAAATAGGCGGCGGCGCGGTCACGTTCAATCAATGATAATCCTTCATGGAAAACAGCACTGCGAATACCTTCGCGTTCACGCAGTACTTGTTCCAATTGCAGAGCAGTGGTTGCTTTAGCACAAATTACCAGTACTTTTTCATCACGATTTGCCATCAGGAAACCAAGTAACCACTCTACACGAGGATCAAAGTTCCACCAGGTGGCGTTTTCGCCTTCAAATTCCTGATAGATCTGCTCGGGATAAAGCATATCCCTGGCGCGAGATTCCAGCGATTTTTTAGCACCCATAATGTCGGAGACTTTAATGGCTGTTTGATATTGTGTTGGCAAAGGCAATTTTATCTGATGTAGTTCCCGATGGGGGAAACCTTTCACGCCATTACGGGTATTACGGAATAGAATACGGCTGGTACCGTGGCGATCCATCAGCATGGAAATCAATTCGCGGCGTGCAGTTTCACTATCATCACCGTTGCTGTTGGCTGCTTTCAGTAGAGGCTCAATATCTTGTTCACTGATGAGCTCACCCATTAGATTTAATTGGTCATTATTGAGCTGTTCACCTGATAACAGCAGAGTGACAGCATCAGCAACCGGGCGGTATTTTTGTTGTTCGTCAATAAAAGCTTGATAATCATGAAAACGGCTTGGATCAAGCAAGCGCAGGCGGGCAAAATGGCTTTCCTGCCCTAATTGCTCCGGGGTTGCAGTTAACAGCAACACACTAGGGATCTGTTCAGCCAATTGCTCAACGACCTGATATTCACGGCTTGGTGCATCTTCACTCCAGGCCAGATGATGAGCTTCATCCACTACCATAAGATCCCAACTGGCTTCAAGCATATGCTCAAAACGCTGTTTATTGCGGCGGACAAAATCCAGTGAGCAAAGTACCAATTGTTCTGTTTCAAATGGATTATCACTGTCGTGTCGTGCTTCGGTATAGCGGCTGTCATCAAACAGGGAAAAGCGTAAATTGAAACGGCGTAGCATTTCGACCAGCCATTGATGCTGAAGGCTGTCTGGCACAATAATCAGAATACGTTCAGCACGACCGGCCATCAATTGCTGGTGGATGATCATCCCAGCTTCGATGGTTTTACCTAAGCCAACTTCATCAGCCAGCAGCACCCTTGGGGCATAGCGTTTGCCTACTTCGTTAGCGATATGAAGCTGATGAGGGATCAGGCTTGCGCGAATACCGCGCAGACCGCTTTCAGCAAGTTTAAATTGCTCGCTTTGATATTTACGGGCACGAAAGCGCAGGGCAAAGCGATCCATCCGATCAATTTGTCCTGCAAACAGGCGATCCTGTGGTTTGTTGAAGGTGAGTTTACTGTCGAGGAATACTTCGCGCAGAGTGACATTTTCTTCCAGGGTATCAAGGCGTGTACCTGTATAAATAAGTAGGCCATTTTCTTGTTGGACTTCATCTACTTTGAGTTGCCAGCTTTCGTGGCTGGTGACAACATCCCCTGAGTTAAACATCACACGGGTAATAGGGGAATCATTGCGAGCGTAAAGGCGGTTCTCTCCGCTGGCAGGAAAAAGCAAAGTGACCATTCGTGCGTCCAATGCAACAACGGTTCCCAATCCAAGTTCGCTTTCTGTATCGCTGATCCAGCGTTGACCGAGGGTAAATGGCATAAATTTTGACTCAGTTTCTGTTAGATAAATGTTATTGAAGGTGAAGGACGACAGCTTTTTATTTGATCTAACGGAGATAATGGGCAGATAGCAAAGATGCCCCTTTAATCCCCTTATCACTCGTTAAAGGGGCGATATGTTAATGGAAGCAAAGCCAGTCGTCACCTGCAAAAAATAGTAATTAGTTAAATAGTGATTAGCTAAAAGGCATTACTATCTGCCCGGTGAACAAAGTTGTAAAATTATCCTGTAAAATTGACAGGATAGCATCAGCGATAGGCTGAATTTGTTTATTGATATAGTGATCATAATCTGGTGACGAATGCAGGTTTTCCAACGGTTCTGGCCCGGATTGCATCATGACATATCTTATCCAGCCACCATTTTGATACTGTAAAGGCCGATTATGTTGCAGATTATATTCATCTGCCAGCCTTGCTGCTCTTACATGTGGCGGTACATTACGCTGATAGTCAGACAGTTTATGGCGCAACCTTTCACGGTAGATTAGTTTATCATCAAATTTTCCTTCTAGGGTACTGGTAATATAGCGACGAATAAATTTCTGATAAGGCTGCTGATGAAAAATCAGTGAATACAGTTGCTTCTGGAAATCCTGTGCTAGAGGCGTCCAGTCGGTGCGGGCGGTTTCCAATCTTTTGTATACCATACGGTCATTACTCAGACTGGAGTAACGTATTTGTGCTGCCTTGTTCCGCACCACGGATAGTTGGCATTAGAAAACGACGATAGTGAGTTTTAAATTCCAACTCAAGGGGGCTTTTAAATCAAAAATGTTTATCCGATGCGCCGTAAAACCCCGTGCTTCAGCTGTCTCTTGATCTATGAAATATGATCAAAAGACAGCTTCAGGGCGGGGATATAAGGCGCGGTTTTCAGACTAACTCGGTGTTTGCTGTTGCTCAATGGTACGAGCAAAATCAGGTTTAAACCGCGCGATACTGGATCAGGGCTGGTATGAAATGCGCCGTCAGCTTGAGTATAAGCAGCTCTGGCGCGGAGGTCAGTTATTAGCAATACCGCCCGCCTATACCAGTCAACAAGGTGCTAGCTGTGGTCATACCGCAAAAGAAAACCGCCGGTCACAGAATAAATTCGAGTGTCAGGCATGTGGCTATACCGTAAACGCCGATATTAACGGTGCACGCAATATTTTAGCGGCAGGGCATGCCGTGCTTGCCTGTGGAGGGCGGGGGCAGTCAGACCGCCCGTTGAAGCAGGAACCCACCGAAATGATTTAGACTTCGGTCTGAACGTAGTAGGAATCCTCGTCCTTTGGGTGGGGAGGATGTCAATAAGGCTTTCATATGTAAATAACCTGGGGGATTAAAATGAAGGCTATAGGCATTAGTCACAGAAGGAAAGAATCGAAATACTAAGCAATATCCTCTTCTCGTTTATTCTGATAGCGAAGGCAGTAATAACGTCTAATTAAAATCGACCTTCCTACCCAAAATAGTCGCTTCAGGAACAGTGCCGGCAACCAGTGCATTTGTTGATCCGTCATAATGAATATTGCCATCAACAACTAATAAAGCGCGGTCAGCTATATGGGCGGCATCATCCAGATTATGCGAAACCATCAGCAAAGTAAGTTGGCGTTCATTGCAAACTTGCTCCAGCAATACCAGCATTTCATTACGCAGTGCTGGATCAAGAGCAGAAAAGGGCTCATCAAGTAACAGAACTGGCTGCTGGCGCACTAAACAACGCGCTAATGCTGCCCGCTGTCGTTGTCCACCAGAAAGTTGAGCAGGCAAACGAGTAAGGCAATCCTCCAACGAAACTTGGGAGACTATTTGTTGTAACGTCTGTTTCTGTTTGCTATTAAGACGTAATCCGGGATGTAATCCCAACCCAATGTTCTGTTCAATCGTTAGATGGGAGAAGAGGTTATTTTCTTGAAATAACATGGATACGGGGCGCTGAGAAGGTGGCGTATTGGTGTGATTTTCCCCATTCAGCCATAGAGAGCCTTTTTCTGCTGTTTGAAAACCGGCGATCAGATTCAGTAATGTGCTTTTACCTGCTCCACTGGGCCCAAGAATGGCGATACGTTCCCCGGCCTGAATCTGCAAGTCAAACAGCATCACCAGATGTTCATAGGTGTAAGTCAGATTCTCTAGTTTAAGCATTACGTCGTCCTGGTAAGCGCTCAAGTAAACTAAACAACATAAAACATAATAATAACAGCAATAAGGCAGTGACTGCGCCATCTTGACTACGGTAAGCCCCTATTTGCTGGTACAGATAGAAGGGCAGTGTACGGAAATCTTCATTACCAAACAGCGCCACAATGCCAAAATCACCAATCGAGAGGACGCAGGCAAAGGCTAAAGCTTGTGCCAGCGGGATTTTTAGGGCTTTTAGTTCAATCCAGAGCAATCGGTTAATACCTTGAATATTCAGGGATCGACACAAAGGATTATAGCAGGCGGCTAAATCTTTCATCGGATTGTCCAGAACTTTCAGTGCATAAGGGATTGCCATCAGCGAGTTAGTTAAAATCACCAGACCATAGGGCGAACGAGGCAAGCCAAC
Organism: Photorhabdus heterorhabditis; assembly: GCF_001280945.1. Lineage (NCBI taxonomy): Bacteria > Pseudomonadati > Pseudomonadota > Gammaproteobacteria > Enterobacterales > Morganellaceae > Photorhabdus > Photorhabdus heterorhabditis. The sequence continues at coordinate 15,719 of NZ_LJCS01000038.1, forward strand.
GGTTTCGTTAAGCAACAGAAAGACCCCAGTTGCTAGCACAATGCCGGGCATAGCCAGGATCAACAAGCCACTCATTTCCATTGCTTGTCCCCAGCGGGGGGAATGGCGCAGGTATAGCTCGCGGCTGCTCCACAGTAGCATCATAGTGAACAAAACACACAGAAACCCCGCCCCTAAAGCAATGACGACTGATGTGATAAATGCCTGCCACAATGCAGGCTGGCGTAATACGTTAAATATTCCACTATTTAGACCATCCACGACGACAGCTAGTAATGGTGGTACCAGCAGTAATAAGGCTGCGATAATTAACAGGCTATCACAGATTTTTCTCGGCAAAGTATCTTGTGGATTACGCCATTGCTGTTGGTTACTGTAGCCGACAGACAGAGCGCTGTTAAGCTTCTGGCTGAGGAGTACAAGGCCAAGGCAACAGGTAAGCTGAATCAAGGCTAGCAAAGCAGCACGGTTAAGATCGTAGTCATAGCTTAGCGCCTGATAGATCGCCAGTTCGACAGTTGTTGCAGCAGGGCCGCCACCTAAAGCAAGTACAGTGGTAAAACTGGCGAAACAGAGCATAAAAATCAGTGCACCAGTTGGCAGGATCTGGCGGCGCAGATAAGGCCATTCAACAAAACGGAAATGTTGCCATTCATTCATACCTAACTGAGCTGCTAGCTGCCGTTGTTCCACCGCAATGTTTTCCAGTGATTGCAGTAAAAGTCGTGTTGCCAGTGGCATATTAAAAAAGATATGTGCTAGCAAAATCCCTTGTAAACCATAAGGTGTGAAATGGTAATTGATGCCGATCCATTCGCAGAACTGCGCCAGCCAGCCGACTTTGCCATAGACAGTCAGAATGCCGAACAAAGCGACTAGTACGGGTAAAACCAGTGTCATAGCACATAGGCGCAGAAATAAGGTTCGGCCTGGAAAATGGCGTCGGTAAAGCGCTCTGGAAAGAAAAATAGCCGGAATAACAGAAAACAGCGCTGACAAAAAAGCCTGCCAGAATGTAAAACGTACGACATGCCACAAATAGCTATCTTCTGTCAGTAGGTGCCAGCTACCCTCAGGTGCGTTAAACCAAAGTGTACCGAACGCCAGCAAGGCGACTAACAGTAAAAGACCGGAGGCGATAGCCCCCGGCAGCAGCCATCCGGCAATTAGTGGCTGACAGCGCTTTGCCATGTACGAATCCATTTGTTACGGTGTGTGGCGACTTCTTCCGCGCTGTATTGCAGCGAGTTTTTTGGTAATGAAAATTGCGAATACACTTCAGGGAGCTGGATATCAATGACTGGATACATCCAGTTAGTGGTTGGGATTTCTTGTTGGAAAGCCGGAGTCAGCATAAATTGCATAAATTTTTGGGCAAGTTCCGGCTGCTTGCTGGAAGCCAATTGAGCAGCAACTTCGACTTGCAGATAATGGCCTTCACTGAAAATTGCCGCAGCGTAATTGTCTTTCTTGTCAGATAAGATGTGATAACCCGGTGAAGACGTGTAACTCAGGACCAGATCACCTTCCCCTTTCAGGAACAAACCATAAGCCTCACTCCAACCTTTGGTGACTGTTAGGGTTTTCTTAGCAAGTTTTTGCCAAGCTTGTGGGGCGTCATTACCATAAATTTTTTGCATCCATAACAGCAAACCTTGTCCTGGTGTGCTGGTACGAGGGTCTTGATAGATAACTTTCCAATTATTGGGACTATTAATCAATTCATCCATGCTTTTAGGCGGATGTGGCAAAGTATTTTTGTCGTAAATAAAAGCAAAATAGCCATAGTCATAAGGAATAAATACATTGTTATGCCATTGCTCAGGGAGTTTCAGTTTGCTGAGATCCACTTTACTTTCAGTGAACAGACCCGTTTGTTGCGCGGCTTCAATCAAGTTGTTATCCAATCCAATAATGATATCGGCAGAGGCCCGTTTCCCTTCCATTCTTAGGCGATTGAGTAGAGATATACTATCTTCCAGAGCCACCAGTTTTAGTTCGCAGTGACATTCAGCCTCAAATGCTTTTTTAATTGCAGGCCCAGGACCCCATTCAGCGGCAAAAGAATCATAGGTATAAACAGTTAATACCGGTCTTGCCTGTACAACCTGGCTAGATAGCAAAACAGAGGTTGGTAATATGGCTAGTACGATTAATTTGGAAAATAACGTCTTAAACACTTTGCTCTCCTTAATTCAAGAGGATTGGCAAAGGATCTGGAAGCGCTAAACAGCAAGATAATTTCTGTTGTGAAATGATTAGCAGCTCAAATCCCTACGTCGGTATTAGCCGGATCAGGTTCGGCGGGTTTACTTCTCAGCAAGGCTGTTTTAAACAGCCAGCACCCCGTTGAGATGATGCTATTGTAGAGATTTAGCTAGCTACTGCAAAGTCCAATGATAGAGGTTTACCACTTGAGGGTAGTGTGAAACAATTAGTCATCTTTCAAATTTAGTTTATCGAGGTAGTCTGTGATCGATGATGATGGCTACCGCCCGAATGTAGGAATTGTAATTTGTAATCGGCAAGGCCAGGTTTTGTGGGCCCGGCGTTACGGGCAGCATTCTTGGCAATTTCCTCAGGGAGGCATTAATCCGGGGGAGTCACCAGAACAGGCTATGTACCGGGAACTGTATGAAGAAGTTGGTTTAGGTCGGAAAGATGTACGTATTCTGGCTTCTACTCGTAATTGGTTACGTTACAAATTACCCAAGCGTTTGGTGCGTTGGGATACAAGACCTGTCTGTATTGGCCAAAAACAGCGGTGGTTCTTATTACAACTGCTTTGTAATGAAGAAGATATTAATGTACAGCACAGTAATACGCCGGAGTTCGATGGTTGGCGCTGGGTCAGCTATTGGTATCCTGTGCGGCAAGTTGTCTCTTTTAAGCGTGATGTTTACCGGCGTGTGATGAAAGAATTTGCTTCGGTTGTGATGCCAATGCAGGAAACACCATCGCTGTCGCGTCCTTCATATTCTCATCGTCGTAAGAGAAGTTAGGTTAGCTCCATGCTGATGCGTTTACGGGAAATTGTTGAAAAAGTTGCTATGGCGACTAATCTAGCCGAAGCGCTTGAGCTATTGGTGAACGAAACCTGCTTGGCTATGAACACTGATGTGTGTTCTATCTATCTTGCTGATCATCAACGGCGGTGTTATTACCTGATGGCAACTCGGGGCTTGAAGAAACCCCGGGGAAGGATTATCAGTCTGGCTTTTGATGAGGGGGTCGTTGGACAAGTCGGGCAATTATCTGAACTGATCAATCTGGCTGATATACGTAGTCACCCAAGTTTCAAATACTTACCCCAAGTTAAAGAAGATAACTTCCGTGCTTTTCTGGGTGTTCCGGTTATTTATCGTCGCCAGTTGCAAGGTGTTTTAGTTGTTCAGCAGCAGGAACAGCGGTTGTTTAATGAAAGCGAAGAGTCTTTTATGGTGACGCTTGCGACGCAACTGGCTGTGATTCTTGCCCAGGCTCAAACAAAGGGTTTGTTTGGTCATTACCGGCAGACCAGAATTAAAGCGCTGGCAATTTCCAATGGAATAGTCATGGCTCAAGGCTGGCAGGATTGCTCCCAACCTTCACTTGAACAAGTTTTTGAAGCATCGACCCTTGATCATGCGGCAGAACGTTCTCGGTTGATTAAGGCACTTGAAGATGCGACAGCAGAATGCCGACGGCTGAGTAAGCGTTTTACTACTGGTTCTCAGAAAGAAACTGCGGCTATTTTTGATCTCTATTCCTACATCTTGAATGATCCCCAATTAAAACAAGATCTGTTTTCCTGTATTGAACAGGGATATGTTGCGCAATGGGCTGTTAAACAAGTCATTGAAAAATACGCAGAGCAATTTGCCAGCTTGCAGGATGCCTATATGCGGGAAAGAGCATCAGATCTACGTGCACTTGGGCAGCGATTACTGTTTCATCTGGATGATTCACCTACTGTCAGCTATCAGTGGCCTGAATGGTTTATTCTGGTTGCTGATGAATTGAGTGCTAATTTGTTAGCAGAAATGCCGCAGGAAAGATTGGCGGGGGTTATTGTCCGTGATGGCGCGACTCATTCACACTCTGCCATATTGGTTCGTGCAATGGGTATTCCTGCCATTATGGGCGCTGATATTCAGCCAGAACTCCTTCATAATCGTATACTTATTCTTGATGGTTTCCGTGGAGAAGTCTTTATTGAGCCAGAGCCACTGATTTCTCAGGAATATAAACAGATTATTGAAGAAGAAAAAGCACTGAATAAGCTGGCTGAGGGAGATGTTGATCAGGAAGCTCGGCTCAAAAGTGGTGAACGCATCCTTGTTCAGCTCAATGCTGGTTTAAGCCTAAAATATGAATTACAGATAGGTAATAGTATTGACGGTGTTGGTCTCTATCGAACCGAAATACCCTTTATGCTGCACAGAGGTTTCCCTTCAGAAGATGAGCAAAAAGCCCGTTATCAGGAAATGTTGCAATTATTTCCTGATAAACCTGTGGTATTGCGTACACTGGATATCGGTGCAGATAAGCAACTACCTTACATGTCTATTAGAGAAGAAAATCCTTGTTTGGGGTGGCGTGGTATACGAGTAACCTTGGATCAACCGGAAATTTTTCTTATTCAGCTTAGAGCTATGCTCAGAGCTAATGTCAATACGGGTAATTTGAAAATATTACTGCCCATGGTGACCAGCATGGAGGAAGTTGATGAAGCTAAGCGGTTGATAGACAGGGCTAAAGAAGAAGTTGAGCAAATTTTGGCGTGCCAGATACCTATGCCGCAGCTTGGTGTGATGATTGAAGTTCCTTCGGTGATTTTTTTATTGCCACAATTAAAAAACAGGGTCGATTTTGTTTCGATTGGAACCAATGACCTGACGCAGTATCTGTTAGCAGTGGATCGAAATAATACTCACGTTGCTTCCCTTTATGATTGCTTGCATCCGGCTGTAATTCGGGCATTAAAATTGGTATTTGAAAATAGCCAGCAAGCAGGTCTTGCTATTAGTATTTGTGGTGAAATGGCGGGTTCTCCTATGGGAGCTCTGATATTGATTGGTCTTGGTTATCGCAGTTTGAGCATGAGTGGTTGTAGTGTGCCAAGGATTAAATATTTATTACGCCATCTAGAGATAGCTCAGGTTGAAAAGTTAATGGCCGAAGTGCTACAGGCTGAAACTAGTGTAAGAGTAAAGGAGTTATCTGCAACATTTATGGAGCAGCATGGGGTTGGCGGTTTGGTCAGAGGTGGCATTTAATCCGTTTAACGGCCTGTGCTGTGGTTCGCAATCATTTGCTTTAGGGCATTAATTTTAAATATTAAGTGGGGAACGATGAGTAACAGCTACCTGGCATTTCCTAATATTGATCCGGTAATTTTTTCAATAGGTCCCGTATCCCTCCATTGGTATGGTTTTATGTACTTGGTAGGGTTTGTATTCGCCATGTGGCTGGCAACACGCAGGGCAGCAAAACCGAATAGTGGTTGGACAAAAAACGAAGTAGAGAACTTACTCTATGCGGGTTTTGTGGGTGTTTTTGTTGGTGGCCGTCTTGGTTACGTGCTGTTTTATAATCTTTCGGTATTTCTCGATAATCCTCTTTATCTGTTTAAAGTCTGGGATGGAGGAATGTCTTTCCACGGTGGTTTGATTGGGGTTATCTGCGCCATGTGGTGGTTTGGCCGTAGAACTAAACGCCACTTCTTACAAGTTTCTGACTTCATTGCACCGCTAGTACCTTTTGGTTTAGGTATGGGAAGAATCGGTAATTTTATCAACGGCGAATTGTGGGGACGTGTCACATTGGATACGCCATGGGCTATGTTGTTCCCCGGCTCCCGTGGTGAAGATATTGCCCTGGCAGCAGCTGATCCCTCATTGCTATCAATACTTGAACAATATGGTGTTCTTCCCCGCCATCCTTCACAGCTCTATGAAATGGTGTTAGAGGGGATAGTCCTGTTTATTATTTTGAATTTATTTATCCGTAAACCTCGTCCAATGGGCAGTGTTTCTGGCTTATTCTTAATTGGTTACGGTGTTTTCAGGATAATAGTGGAATTCTTCCGTCAACCGGATGCACAACTGGGACTATTTGATGGGATCAGCATGGGACAGATTCTTTCTATTCCAATGATTCTGGCAGGAATTTTAATGATGGTATGGGCATACAAATGCCAAGGTAATAAGGTACAAGAGGTAAAATGAAACAGTATCTGGACTTAATGAAAAGAGTGCTTGAAGAAGGTACTCCGAAAGCAGACCGCACCGGGACTGGCACTATCTCCATTTTCGGGCATCAGATGCGTTTCAATTTGCAGGATGGTTTCCCGCTAGTTACAACCAAACGTTGCCATATTCGCTCGATTATTCATGAGCTTCTTTGGTTCCTTAATGGTGATACGAATATTCAATATCTGCATGATAATAATGTCACTATCTGGGATGAATGGGCGGATGAAAATGGCGATTTGGGGCCTGTGTATGGTAAGCAATGGCGTGCATGGGGGGCTGCGGATGGTCACCAAATCGACCAACTGAAAACCGTACTGGAACAGCTTAAAAGTGACCCAGATTCACGTAGAATTATCGTTTCGGCTTGGAATGTAGGTGAACTGGATAAAATGGCATTAGCGCCATGCCATGCTTTTTTCCAGTTTTATGTTGCTGACGGTAAACTTTCTTGTCAGCTTTACCAGCGTTCCTGTGACGTATTTCTTGGTTTGCCGTTCAATATCGCCAGCTATGCATTGTTGGTACATATGATGGCACAACAGTGCGATCTGGAAGTGGGCGATTTTGTCTGGACCGGTGGTGATACACATCTTTATAGTAACCACATGGAGCAGACTCAATTGCAACTCAGCCGTGAGTCGCGTTCATTGCCAACGCTGGTGATTAAGCGTAAACCAGAATCACTTTTTGATTATAAATTTGATGACTTTGAAATCGTTGATTATGACCCGCATCCAGGAATAAAAGCGCCGGTTGCTATTTAGTCATTCGGTTATTAGCAATAATCTGGAGGGAGACAATTTATTATAAATTGTCTCCCTGAGGGAACAGATAAAGCTAATCGATAAAAATTGCACTAGAAACCTTAAAGCGTGTACTCAAGGCTTTTATATGGGTTACTGTCAGCGACCTCGTTCCACTCAGAATTTGTGATACGAGGGAAGCTCCCCCGATTTCGTTTTTAAGGTCAGCTTGTTTAAGACCGTATTGATCCATCAGAACCCTCAGGGCTGCAACTCCCGTAGGAATATTTTCAATAGCCTGATTAAATTCTGCAAATTCAGGGGCAGTATCTTCATAGCGTTCAATTGCAGTAGCTAGAATTTCAATTAACCCTTTGTTATTTTCATAGTTTTTAAAAAGTTCATCAATCAAATCCAGTGCTTCTTTGTGCTGTTCTGAGGTATTGATGTAGGTCAGCCAAGGGATCTCTGAAAACAGAGCGTTAGCCCGTTCCTGAACGACTACAAAATTGATCATGCTCTGTTTCTCCGGTAGTAGTCGGTTAACTTGTCGTATTCTGTGTGGGATATGATGTGTTTAATGTAACAGTGCCCCATTGAAAACTCGATAAAGGCCAGTAACCGGATTTTGTTACCACCAATATCAATACACCACCATCGAGCGCGATACTTAAAACGATCAAGATTGGGGAAGTACTGCTTTAATTCAAGCGGGGTTTTGACATTTAGTGACTTAAGTAGGAGATATACACCCTGTATAGCGTCACGTTCATTGGGGAAACGCTTTTGCGCCTCAATAAATGGTGTTCTGGATATAACCCGCATTGTTCCCCTTCCTTAGTTGTTCGGATAGTATACTCTAAAAACAAAATTTTACAATATGTAAATTTTTATTTTGCAAAATGTGAATATTAAATAGATATTAATAAAATAGACTCTACAGGGATCGGTACCGGAAACTGTTCAAGGCACCAACCAGAATGGCACATTGGTCAAACATGTCCTGATGGGGCCATTGTGCTTAGGGCCTGCTGATATCTATACCTTTCATCTTTCAAGTTGCTGCTTTGTTGGCTACTTTCACTTACCCCAGTCACATCGTTATCTATGCTTCCGGGGATTCGCTCCCTTGCCGCCGCGCTGCAATTTGAAATCCATAGGGTATAACTCTTTAATAAAATGAGTTTTTTAATTGAAAATACATTGTTTTTTCTTCGATTGCATTTTTGGAATCCCTTTATCTCATAATCATGTGAATTTACTGTGTATTACAATAATAAGAAACAAAAACGTTTATCCTTATTGATTTTTGCGAAGCTCTACGCAATTTAAATGTAACAATAATATGTTATTATTTTTTTATTGATTCGCTCTCGCATAAAATTTAATTATGTCTTTATTCTTTTTTTTAAATAAATAAAATGTCTTACGAAAGAATATAAGGAATTACTAATGGGAAATAATATTAATATAATTGGCAGTTATGGTATTAATAATCAACTGGGTTTTTCTTTATTGGAATTGATGATTGTTATTATTTTAGTTTCAATATTTTCGTTATGGGGGGTACAAGAGTGGGGCAATCATCAAGAAAGGGCTAGATTACAGGAGTCAGTACAGAAAATATTGACATTTATAGCCAGGCAGCAATCTTTAGCAAATTATCTGAACAAAGAGGTAATATTGTGGTTAAAAACGGGTAAAGGTTGGTGCATAGCGCTTTCTAACCCCGCATCTGTTGATTGTGATTTGGAGAATATTGAAGGAATAAAATCACTTTATCAGGATGTTGTTATAACTTCAGCAACTAAGGAGCAGATAGCGTTTCATGGAATAAGAAACACGATGATACCTGCGAGTTTTACTTTGGTTAATTCCGCTGGTGAAATATCTGTTATTTTTTCTTCACGGGGCAGGGTAAGAACATGTAGTAATAATAAGTTTAATAGTATTCCAGCTTGTGGTTAATTATGATTTTTTCTATAAAATAAGTGGTGTTATATACCTTATGGATTTCAAAATGGATCGCGACGGCAAGGGAGCGAATCCCCGGAAGCATAGATAACTCTGTGACCGGGGTGAATGAGTGCAGCCAACAAAGAAGCAACTTGAAAGATGACGGATATATACCCTATGGATTTCAAGATGCATCGCGGCGGCAAGGGAGCGAATCCCCGGAAGCATAGATAACACTGTGACCGGGGTGAGTGAGTGCAGCCAACAAAGAAGCAACTTGAAAGATAACGGGTATATTGGAATAATGAATAATAAAAACCAATATGGAATGACATTATTAGAAGTGATTGTAGCAATGGCTATTGGCAGTATTATCTTACTGGCGATTGCCAAAAGTTATCCCGTTTTCACCAAACAAATAATGGAATTATATCAGCGATATCGTTTGGCTTACTTCGTTAAACAAACATTGCATATTATAGAGAAAGACATTCGTCGTGCTGGATATTGTCAACATTATTGCGATGGGAATCCAATATTAATCAATAATAAAAGTGATGAAAGTGAGAATTCATGCCTGATTATTGCCTATGATCTCAACATTAATAACCAATGGGAACCACCAGAACACAGTGAATCGGAATTCTTCGGCTATCGTCTCAGTAATAAGTCAGTCGAGTGGAAAAGAGGTGCCGGTAACTGTCAGGAAAATGGTTGGGAAAGACTATTTGATCCAAATGAAATAGGAGTAGATTCATTTACAGTTGAAAAATTACGAACAAATGATGGCTTAGTTTTTATTAAATTGGTGCTTATTGCACATTGGTTTAAACATCCATCAATAAACTACCAATATCAGGCAGTAACACGTTTGCGCAATATCAGGGAATAGGTACCATGGCTGAGCATTCTCCGAATATTTGTCCTCAATTTCAGCAAGGTAATGTATTGCTGATTTCAGTACTAATGTTGTTGGTTGTGAGTCTTATGATGCTGAAAGCTTTGCACTATCATCTGGATAACGCATTAATCATGATGGTTGATGAACGCAGATACTTAAAAGCTTTTCAGCAAGCAGAATCTGCATTGGCCTGGGGAATGGCTCAGTCATGGCTACTTCATAGTGATAAAACAGAAGAGTGGTATTGTCAGCAACAGAATGAATTTTATCTGACAAGTTGTTTAAAAAGGTATTCAAGTAATTTTTTTCTGCTGAAAGGTGTGGCAGAAGTGACATCCGGGCAATCTGTGGGATTATATCAATGGATGAAATTAGTCTCTTATGGTGGAAGTGATTCTCTTATTCCGGTAGAAAGCGGTTGGTTAGATTTCTGTCCCGAAGTAGATATGGGGTTTTGCTCATGAAATCAGATCTTTGTCATGATCATCAGTCAGGAATGAGTTTACCCGAAGTTATGGTTGCCGTTATGGTCTTTTCTATCTCTTTGTTAGGATTAATACGTTATCATCAGGCGTTATTATCTGGGTTTCAGCAACACTGGCAACAATCAAAGGCAGACAAATTATCTTATGGATACCTGGAACAATATGAATTAATTGCAGGTCAAAGTGCTTTATCAGAATTAACACCGCCACCGGGATGGCACGCTGAATTTCAGACGGCATATCAGTTATCTGATTGCTATCAGCTTACAGTTATAGTAACAACGCCTTATAATCAGCAAAGTAAAGCAAGCCGGTGGATTTGTTCAAACGGGAGTCCTGATGTTCAAAGTTTATCATTCTAATCAATTAGATCTTCTTAAAGAATTGATAGCAATATTTATCGGGGATAATCCGTTGCCTGATCCATTTGAACAGGAAGTCATTTTGGTACAAAGCCCAGGAATGTCACAGTGGCTACAAATCCAACTAGCTGAAAGAATAGGCATATCAGCTAATATTTCGTTTCCACTTCCGGCGACTTTTATCTGGGATATGTTTACTAAAGTATTGCCTGATATTCCTAAAGAAAGCGCTTTCAGTAAAGATGCTATGACATGGAAATTGATGGCATTATTGCCGCAATTGTTGCCAGAAGCAGAATTTGTCGCACTCAGGCACTACCTTGATCAAGATGTTGATAAACGAAAGATTCATCAATTGGCTGGACGAATTGCTGACCTGTTTGACCAATATCTTGTTTATCGTCCGCAATGGTTGGAAAGTTGGCAGCAAGGACAACTTATTGATGGTTTGAGTGATAACCAGTTGTGGCAAAAAAGATTATGGTTGGAACTGACGGAATATACTCACCAGTTGCAACAACCTCAATGGCATCGTGCTAACTTATATCAGCGTTTTATTTCGACACTGGAAAACAGGACTGATTTTTCAGCCCGTTTACCAGAACGGGTATTTATCTGTGGTATTTCTGCCTTACCGCCTGTTTATTTACAGGCTTTACAGGCATTGGGACGGCATATTGATATTCACCTGATGTTTACTAATCCATGTCAATATTATTGGGGAGATATTCAGAATTATACTTTTCTGGCAAAAATGAGTAGCCGTAAGCCACGTCACTATAAGAGTGAGCAAGAGCTGGAATATTTTAAAGATCCTAGAAATGCTCAATCATTGTTTAATGATGAAGGTGAACAAGATGTCAGTAATCCTCTGTTAGCGTCATGGGGGCGATTAGGTCGTGATAATCTTTATTTATTGTCGCAACTTGAGCAAAGTTCAGATGTCCACGCCTTTGTTGAGTTAGAACCAGATAATGTATTACATCAACTCCAAAGGGATCTCCTTTATTTGGAAGATCATGCTCAAATTGGTTCAACGAAGGAAACATTTGAAAATAGCCTGAAAAAACGACTGCTTAATCCATTGGATCGTTCTTTATCTTTCCATGTTTGCCATAGTCCTCAACGTGAAGTGGAAGTTTTACAGGATCAGCTTCTACGGTTACTGGAAGATAACCCGTCACTGACGCCAAGGGATATTATTGTGATGGTTGCGGATATTGACAGTTATACCCCTTATGTTCAGGCGGTGTTTGGTAATGCTTCTGTTGAACGTTATATTCCATTTGCCATTTCTGATCGTAAGGCTCGTCAGGCGCATTCAGTTTTACAGGTATTTATTACACTGCTTGATTTACCCCAAAGCCGTTTTACTACTGAGCAGGTTTTAGCGTTGCTGGAAGTTCCAGCGTTAGCAAATAAATTTGGAATTCATGAAGATGGGTTGCGTTTATTAAGGCGTTGGGTTGATGAATCAGGTATTCGCTGGGGATTAGATGACGATAATGTGGAAGAGTTATCCTTACCGGTAACAGGCCAGCATACATGGCGTTTTGGGCTGACCAGAATGTTGTTGGGTTATGCAATGGATAGCCGGTCAGGCCCTTGGAAAGATGTATTGCCTTATGATGAATCCAGCGGGTTAGCTGCGGAGCTTGCGGGTCAATTGGCTGAGTTTTTAATGCAACTGAGCCATTGGCGCAAAATTCTTGGTGAGAGCCAGACATTAGAGGATTGGTTACCTGTCTGCCAGCAGTTGCTGGAAACATTTTTTGCATCAGACAGTGAAACCGAATTAGTGCTGGCAATGATAGAACAGCAGTGGCAGAAAGTCATAGGCAATGGGATGAATGCCCGCTATCAGGAAAGTGTGCCATTGGTTCTGTTAAGGGATGAATTGGCGCTTCGGTTTGATAATGAAAAAATCAGTCAGCGTTTTCTTGCTGGATCTATCAACTTTTGTACCCTGATGCCGATGCGTTCTATCCCTTTTAAGGTTGTCTGTCTGTTGGGTATGAATGATGGTATTTATCCCCGTTCAATTCCACCGCTTGGGTTTGATTTGATGGCAGAGAAAAGCCAAAGAGGAGACAGAAAACGGCGGGATGATGACCGCTATTTATTCCTTGAAGCTCTGATATCTGCCGAACAGTTTCTCTATATCAGTTACATTGGTAAATCCATTCGTGATGATACGGAATGCAATCCTTCAGTACTGGTTAATGAATTACTGGATTATGTTTGCCAAAGCTTCTGCTTGCCGGGAAATGAAAAGCTGAATGTTGATGAAAGTGCCACTAATGTCAGAAAACACCTGTTGTGTCTTCATACTCGCGTTCCATTTGCACCGGAAAATTTTATACCGGGCAGTTATCAGCAAAGCTATGCAAGAGAATGGCTGCCGGCAGCGTCTGAACAAGGGGCTGCGCATTCTGAATTTTGTCAGCCTGTTGAAGCGGAACAAATTCAGGAGATTACACTGGATGATTTGAGTCGTTTTTACCGTCATCCTGTCAGGTTTTTTTTCCAACGTTGTCTGAAAGTAAACTTTGTTATTGAAGAAACGGAATTACCAGAGGAAGAGCCTTTCATTTTGGATAACCTTCAACGTTATCAATTTAATCAGTTATTGCTGAATACGCTGATTGAGCAGCAATCACCTGAACCGCTTTTTAATCGTCTTCGTGCTGCTGGAGGGTTGCCTTTTGGCGCTTTTGGTGAGGTTTATTGGTTGAAGCAACAAAAGGAGATGCAACCTCTGGCGGATAAGATTCGTGAACAACAAATGGAAACTTTGTCTGTCGATTTACATCATGATTTAGGGCAGGTTCTTCTGACCGGGCGAATTAGTAAGGTGCAGCTGGATGGTTTGTTACGTTGGCGTCCAGCTAGTCTGACAGCAAATGATGGTATGCAATTATGGATTGAGCATCTGGCTTACTGCCTTGCTGGTGGTGAGGGTGAAAGCCGTAGTTATGGGCGTGACAACAACGAGTGGCGTTTTGCTCCTGTAGCGTCAGAACAAGCGAAAAATTATCTGAATCAATTGGTTGAAGGTTATCAGCGAGGAATATCGGCACCTTTGCCGCTATTTTGTCAAAGTGGTTGGATGTGGCTTTCAGCATGCATGAATAAAGAAACCGGTGAGATTGATGACAGTGATGAAATTCAATTAAAAGCTGAAAGCCAGTTACTGAAAGCATGGCTTGGAGATCAAGGACGCAGAGGTGAAGGTGATGATCCTTATGTTCAGCGGGCTTTCAGGCAAGTTGATAAATTATTTTTGGCAAAACTTAAACAGGAAGCGCTCAGTTATTTGTTACCGATAGCGCGATATCAGAATACATAGGGAGAATACCAGATAATGCATAAACATTTTATCCGCATGATTGTTGTGATGTTCCTGCTTGTTTGGGGAACGGCAAGCTATGCGAAAACACAACAGTGGCAGCCACTGCAAGAGACAATTTATAAAAGCGAAAATGACCATCGTCAGTATCAGGGAATAAAATTAGCAAACAATATGACGGTTTTGCTGGTGTCTGATGAAAAGGCAACGAAATCTCTGGCAGCGGTAGCGATTCCAGTTGGTAGTATGGAAAACCCTGACAGCCAGCTTGGGCTTGCTCATTATCTGGAACATATGGTTCTGATGGGGTCTAAGCGTTATCCACAGTCGGGCAGTTTATCTGAGTTTTTGCAAAAACACGGTGGTAGTTATAATGCCAGCACTGCTTCTTATCGCACCGCTTTCTACCTTGAAGTGGAAAATAAAGCGTTAGCTAATGCGACAGATCGTCTGGCTGATGCACTGGCAGAACCTTTGCTTGACCCAGTCAATGCAGATCGGGAACGAAATGCCGTCAATGCAGAGCTGACAATGGCGCGTTCTCGTGATGGGATGCGGGTTGCTCAAATACGATCAGAAACCTTGAATCCTGCGCATCCAAATGCTCGTTTTTCTGGTGGTAATCTAGAAACATTGAAAGATAAACCAGGGAGTAAATTGCAGACAGAGCTAGTGGATTTCTATCAACGCTATTATTCAGCCAATCTGATGAAAGGTGTCATTTACGGCAATCAGTCTATCGATAAACTAACTCAGATAGCTGTTGATACTTTTGGTCGGATACCTGACAGAAAAGCCAGTGTGCCCGCTATTACTGTCCCAGCAGTAACAGAAAAAGAGAAAGGGATTGTCATCCATTATGTTCCTGCTCAGCCGCAAAAAGCGCTGCAATTAGAGTTCAGTATTGACAATAACAGTGCTGATTTCCGCAGTAAAACGGATGAATATCTCGGTTATATGATTGGTAATCGTAGCCTGAATACATTATCAGACTGGTTGCAAACTCAGGGGCTGGCAGAAAGTATCAGTGCCGGAGCTGAACCGATGGTTGACCGCAACAAAGGTATATTTTTTATTTATGTTACCTTGACAGATAAAGGACTGGAACAGCGGGATCAGGTCGTTGCTGCTATTTTCACTTATATTCATTTGCTAAAACAAAAAGGCATTCAGAAAAGCTATTTTGATGAAATCGCTAAGGTTTTGAACCTGTCTTTCCAGTACGGCTCTATTGTTCGTAATATGAATTATATCGAATGGTTATCGGATGCTATGCTGCGGGTTCCTGTTTCTAATGTACTCAATGCCGGTTATTTGGCTGATGACTATAATCCAAAAGCAATCGTCAACCGACTTGATGAATTGACCCCTGAGAATGCACGTATCTGGTATATCAGTCCAAAAGAGCCACACAATAAACAGGCTTATTTTGTTCAGGCACCTTATCAAGTTGATCGAATCACATCACAACAAATGGTGAAATGGCAACAGTTAGAAAAACAGATGAACTTTTCTCTGCCTGTGCCAAATCCTTATATTCCCGATGACTTGCAGTTAATAAAGGCCGGTAAAAATCAGAAACATCCAGAGATGATTCTTGAACAGCAGAATTTTCGTCTGCTTTATATGCCAAGCCAGTATTTTGCTGATGAACCGAAAGCCAGTATCGCTCTTGATTTGCGCAACGCCGAAAGTCTGAATAGCGCTCGTAAGCAGGTAACTTTCTCTTTACTTGACTATCTGGCGCTGCTTTCCCTTGATCAACTTGGTTATCAGGCTTCTGTTGCAGGAATGAGTATTTCGACTGGTTCAGCAGACGGGCTGCAATTAGGAGTAAGTGGTTACACTCAGCGTCTGCCGGAACTTCTAACCTCTTTAATTAATGATTACATGGCGTTTGCGCCAACTGAGAATCAACTGGAGCAAGCTAAATCTTGGTATCGTGAACAAATAGAGGTTTCTAATAACGGTAAAGCTTATGACATGGCTATGCAGCCGCTGAAACGTCTTTCTGTGGTGCCTTACACAGAACAGTCCGTTCGTTTGAAAGAATTGGAAGCTATCACCGTTCAGGATATTGTTGAGTATCGTCATGAATTAATAAAAAATTCTGCTTTGCAGATGATGATAATTGGAAACTTGACCGAACAGCAGAGCAAAGTGATTGCTGAATCTGCCCATAAGCAACTGGCAAATCAAGGAAATAGCTGGTGGAGTGGGGATAAGGTGGTGATTGATAAAAATTACCAAGTTAATTTTCAGCGTGTTGGTAGCAGTACTGATAGTGCCCTGGCAGAAATTTATATTCCGAACGGTTATAACCGTATAGAGGGTTATGCTTATTCGAGTCTACTAAGCAATATGCTCAAGCCGTGGTTCTATGAGCAGCTGAGAACAGTAGAACAACTGGGATATGCAGTGTTTGCTTTCAATACCCGTGTTGGGGAACAGTGGGGGCTGGGTTTTCTATTACAAAGTAATAGCAAGCAACCAAAATATCTGAATCAGCGTTATCAGGATTTCTACCAAAAGGCGAGCAGTAAACTGGAAGACATGTCCCAAACTGATTTTGAGCAGTACAAGAACGCACTGATTAATGAAAGTCAGCAACCGCCGCAAACGTTCTATGCCGAAGTTGCCCGTTTCTCTGGTGATTTCAGTCGTAATAACTTTAGTTTCGACAGTAGAGATAAAATGCTTGAGGTACTAAAGAAAACCACACAGAAACAACTGATTAATTTTTACCGGGATGCCGTAAACAAACATCGGGGGCTGTCATTTATTTCACAAGTGATTGGTAAATCAGGGAACTCAGATGGATATGCGAAATTGAAAGGTTGGAAAACCTATCATGATGTTACTGAATTTCAGCAACAGTTACCTGTTGAGGTAAAAGCTCGGTGATCACAGAGGTATCTGCCCACAAGCTTAATGCATTAACTCTGCCGCTGAATGGTCAGCGGCTGATCGAAGCTTCTGCCGGGACGGGTAAAACTTACACCATTGGTATTTTATATCTCCGTCTTCTACTTGGGCTGGGGAAAGATGCTGCTTTTCCACGGCCTTTAAGCGTGGAAGAAATCCTGGTGGTGACATTTACTGAGGCAGCAACAGATGAGTTACGTGGGCGTATCCGTGAAAACATTCATGAACTTCGCCTTGCTTGTATTCGAAACGGAGTAGAAGATTCAGAGTCTGCCTATCAACAGCTACTGGATGAAATTTCGGATAGAGAGCAAGCCACTATCTGGTTGCTGGCTGCCGAGCGACAGATGGATGAGGCCGCGATTTATACCATTCATGGCTTCTGTCAGAGAATGCTGGCACATAATGCCTTTGAGTCCGGGATATTGTTTGAACAGACATTAATTCAGGATGAACATCCACTAGAGAGGCAGGGATGTGCCGATTTCTGGCGGCGCCACTGCTATCCATTATCGTTATCAATGGCTCAGGTTATCAGCCAGGATTGGAGTGGGCCGGAAGCATTGTTGGCTGAATTACATCCTTATTTGCAAGGGGATATGCCATATATCGTTGATGCGCCAAACAGTGATGAAACGCTGTTAAGCCGTCATGAGAAAATTACGCAGTTGATTTATGGAGTTAAATGTCAATGGAATGAAGTTGTCGGAGAGTTGCATGATTTAATCGCGGGTTCTGGTGTAGATAAAAGAAGTTATAGTAGTAAGCACTTACCAAACTGGCTGAACAGAGTTACTGATTGGGCCCAGGAACCTACAGAGGATTATCAGTTACCAAAAGAGCTGGAGAAATTCCGGCAGTCGGTATTAGTAGAAAAGACAAAAAAAGGTGATGCACCTGAGCATTCACTTTTTGTTGCGATAGATAATTTGTATCAGCAACCACTGACTTTACGTGATTTGATTATCTCCAGAGCTATTATTGAGATTCGCCAGTCAATCCGTCAGGAAAAATTAATGCGTGGTCATATGGGGTTTGGTGATTTATTAACCCGCCTTGATGATGCTCTGAAAGGTCCAGGTAGTGATTTGCTTGCCCAGACGATCCGTCAGCGCTATCCGGTTGCGTTGATTGATGAATTTCAGGATACCGACCCACAGCAATATCGGATTTTCCACACCATCTATGGCAATCAGCCTGAAAATGGATTGTTATTTATCGGCGATCCCAAACAGGCTATTTATGCATTCCGTGGCGCAGATATCTTCACTTATATCCGCGCCCGCTCTCAGGTAAGTGCTCACTATACTTTGGAGACAAACTGGCGCTCTGCTGATTCAATGGTACAGGCAGTAAACAAGTTGTTTATGCGTTCAGAAAATCCCTTCTTGTTTGAACAGATCCCTTTTGTCGAGGTTTCTGCGGCGGAGAAAAACCGGGGACTTGCTTTTAGCTATGATACTCAGGAGCAGGCCGCATTGAATTTCTGGTTGCAGCCAGGGGAAGGTGTTTCTACCGGAGATTACGAGCAAACGATGTCACGATTCTGTGCGGCACAAATTCGTGATTGGTTGCAAGCTGGCAGTGAAGGGCATGCTCTGTTACATAAAAATGAGAAGGTTCGGCCTGTTACTGCGGCTGACATCACGGTTCTGGTGCGTAGCAGAAAAGAAGCCATACTGATCCGTGATGCACTTAACTTGTTATCTATCCCTTCTGTATTTCTTTCTAACCGAGAGAGTGTATTTGATACCGCAGAGGCAAAGGATATTCTTTGGTTATTGCAAGCTGTGTTGTCGCCAGAGAAAGAACGGGTTTTGAGAAGTGCGCTTGCTAGTGGTTTATTTGGTTTGACTGCTCGGCAGATAGACAAACTGAATCATGATGAAAAAGCTTGGGATCAGCTAGTTGATGAGTTTGATGGTTACTTTCGTCTGTGGCAGCGTCGTGGAGTACTGCCTATGTTACGGGCGGTAATGGCAAACCATAGTATTGCTGAGAACTTACTTGCCAGTTATGACGGTGAACGACGTTTGATGGATGTGATGCATATTGGTGAGTTGTTGCAAGAGATATCTTTACAACTCGATAGTGAACATGCAGTCACTCGTTGGTTAGCTCAGCAAATATCTCATCCTGATCCACAATCAGAAAACCAGCAGATGCGGCTGGAAAGTGATCGTCATTTGGTACAAATCTGTACTATCCATAAATCTAAAGGTCTGGAATACCCGCTGGTATGGTTGCCATTTGCCTGTAATTTCAGAACGCAGAAACAGGCGATATATCATGATCGTGTAAGCTTTAATGCTTGTCTTGATATTTTCCCTGATGAGGAAACTATCAAACTGGCTGAGCAAGAACGGTTGGCCGAAGATTTACGTTTACTTTATGTCGCATTGACGCGTTCTGTTTACCATTGCAGTGTCGGCGTGGCTCCGCTGATAAAAGGCAATAAGAAGAAGATCGGGGATACCGATCTGCATCAGTGCGCTCTGGGTTATCTTCTGCAAAATGGTGCTAAAGGTGATGCTGATTTTTTGACGACATGCCTTAAAGAATTAAGTGGGGATGGAATCGTCGTATCATCAATCAATGACATTGGTGAGCATCCCTGGAAGTCACAAAGCCAACATGATTTGGTGTTGTCGGCGAAGCAATTTAAATGCAGCATTCAGGATGACTGGCGTATTACCAGTTATTCCGGTTTACAAAACTCCGTTGTCCATCGTGGCAGTGCTTCCTCTTATTTTGCTGGAGAAGAATCTGTAGATGTGATTGTTCAGTCTATTGCACCAAAGTTGGATGTTGACGCCAATGGTGAAAAACAAATAGCAGAACAACTTGAAATGACACCACATACGTTTCCACGGGGAGCTTCTGCCGGCACTTTTTTGCATTCGATATTAGAAGAGCTCAATTTCAGCCAATTACCTGATGAGAAATGGTTGGCTGAACAGCTGAAATCAGCCGGGTTTGATGAGCATTGGAGTGGGATATTACAGCAATGGATGGCAGAGGTTTTTACGACCCCATTGAATAGTGACGGGATGCAGCTTTCAGAAATTCCTCTTCATCACCAGCAGGATGAAATGCAGTTTTATCTGCCAGTTGAGCAACTTTTGCGATCTCAGGAGCTAGATGCCGTGACGCGTCGTTATGACCCCGTTTCTGCCCGTTGTCCCCAATTGGCGTTTCATCAGGTGAAAGGGATGCTGAAAGGGTTTATTGATTTAGTCTGCTGTTGGCAAGATCGGTTCTATGTGTTGGATTACAAATCAAACTGGTTGGGAAATGGTAGCCAAGCGTATACTCGTGAAGCGATGGAAACCGCTATGATTGAGCATCGTTATGATCTGCAATATCAGCTTTATACACTTGCACTACATCGTTACTTGCGTCACAGATTGGTTAATTATGATTACCAACAACATTTTGGCGGAGTGATTTATCTGTTCTTGAGAGGAATTGATAAACAACAACCGGGAAATGGTATTTTTAGTTGTCGGCCATCAGCCGAATTTGTTAATGCTTTGGATCTGCTTTTCGGTGGCAATGAACAACCTGAGAAAGAGAAAAACTGATGATTTCATTATTACAACAGGCAGTAGATCTCAGGCTTCTGCGTCCATTGGATTTACAGTTTGCTCATGCATTAATTGGGGATGAAGATCCTGCTCTGTTGTTGGTGATGGCATTGTTGAGTGCTGAGGCCGGGGCTGGTCATGTTTGTCTACCTGTTAACCGGATAATGCCTGAATATTTTTTTGATGGGCGGCAACGTGAATTTGCAGAACAGTTATGGCAAGTTGCGGGGAACCCTGATGAGCCGAATTTGCGCGAGGCATTGGAGCATTGTGCAGCTGTTAGTGATGGTTCTCAGCCAACACCCGTTGTTCTTTCACATAACCGACTTTATTTGCAAAGGATGTGGCAAAGTGAGTGCCAAGTCGCAGCGTTTTTCTCTGCCAATCAATCAACTGATAATATTCAGGAAGAGCAACTGAGAGCGATTCTGGACGAATTATTTACGCCATCTGGTGAGGCCATGGACTGGCAAAAGATGGCTGCTGCTGTCGCGGCAACTAGCAGAGTCTCGGTTATCTCTGGTGGGCCGGGAACCGGGAAAACAACCACTGTTGCTAAGTTATTGGCGGCCTTAATCAAACTTAATCCTGATAAAAATATGGTGATCCGACTGGCTGCTCCGACGGGAAAAGCAGCGGCCAGATTAACGGAATCTCTTAACAGTGCTGTCAGAAAGCTTCCTTTGACGGAGAAACAGTTTGAATCTATGCCAGATCAGGCTCAGACGATTCACCGCTTATTGGGGGCTCAGCCGGATAGCCAACGGTTACGCTATGACCGAGATAACCCATTGAGTTTGGATGTATTGGTGGTGGATGAAGCTTCAATGGTGGATTTACCCATGATGGCCCGGTTGATTGATGCGTTGCCGTCCTATGCAAAAATTGTCTTGCTTGGTGATCGTGATCAATTGGCGTCAGTGGAGGCTGGAGCTGTATTGGGAGATATATGCCGTTTTGCTGAGATGGGATATAGCGCAGTAAGGGCAGAACAGCTAAGCCGATTGACTGGATGCCAGTTAGTTGCAGGTGAACAGGAGAATGTTCCTGAAGTTCGTGACCGTTTGTGCCTTTTGCGCAGAAGTTATCGTTTTGATGTAGATTCGGGGATTGGTCAACTTGCTGCGGCAGTTAATCAGGGAAAGAGCCAGCAAGCTCTCTCTATTCTGCAACAGCCATTGAATGATATTTGTTTTTACCGATTGTTTGATGATGAGGATTATCAGCGGTTGTTGATTGAAACAGTATCGGGTTATCGCTCTTATTTGCAATTGGTCGCAAAGCAAGCATCTGTTAAAGCGATTTTGGATGAATTTAACCGCTACCGCCTGTTATGTGCACTTAGAGAAGGGCCATTTGGTGTTAGTGGACTTAATGAGCGTATAGAACAGCTATTACATCGTCAGGGGCTTATCCGTCGTCCTACTGGGATTTTCAGCCGTGGGTATGCAGGCCGACCCATTATGATCTCCCGTAATGACAGCACACTTAGCCTGTTTAATGGTGATATCGGTATTATGCTCAGGGATGAAAATAATGAACTACGTGCTTATTTTCAACTACCTGATGGACAGATTAAAGGCATTCAGCCAAGTCGTTTGCCACAGCATGAAACAGCATATGTGATGACCGTACACAAATCGCAGGGTTCAGAATTTGAACACACGGCTCTGGTACTGCCAACGCAGTTTACACCGGTTGTTAGCCGAGAACTGGTCTATACAGCGATGACTCGGGCTAGAGAAAAGCTGACTCTTTATGCACATGATGCGGTATTACGTCAGGCCATTCAAACTCCCACTCAAAGGCGCAGTGGATTAGCAGAGCGGCTTAGCTTACAGACGGATTAGCGCTTGCTCTGACAGACTGATTTGTGTAAAAAAATTTATATATTAATGATGTGGTCATATATTCTTTGACGTTTTTTGATCATTGTTTGCTCGGTTGTTGGATTGGGATTTTTAAGTCTGATAAGCACATCATTAATATTATTAATGAGCTTTCTGATTTGCCGTGCTGACTTCGGTAAATATGCCTTTTTATTTTTGTAACAAGTTCTCGATTGGGTGATTGAAAAATTCTCGTGCAATAAGCTAGCCTATACAAGATAAATGTGTCTTAAACCTGCCTGTATACCAAATTTTGGCTAGTTTATAATTGAAATCTCTTTTCTTAGTCTTTTTTGTTGAGCAATTATTAGCCGCTTTGTCCAGTCGGTAATACCGATTAGTTTCATCGTGATGGCTATCTACTGATCGATATCTTAATTTCACCGATTCAAAAGATTCAAAAATAGCTGCAATGACTGAATCAAATTGTTGATGTTTATATTTTGTTATCAATGTAAGCGGAAAAATTATAAATTTAATAAATTTTAATATTATTGTGTGGTTAATGTCACAGTTTGTGAATGTATTAAATGAAATTTATTATTATCTGATGATATAAACGCCTAATTATATAAATTGTGATTTGTTTACTAAACGGATTGCGGATATGTCTGGATAGCTTGCTAGGGGTGAGATGAATATCCAGATTTTTGATTTAAGGATTAAGTTGTCTGATGCAAGATAATGAAATGAGTACTGAGCCACCCCATTCTTCCTCGGAGCTGGATACCGGCCTGATTTGCCTGGCTATGTTGGCTAGGTTTCATAATATCGCTATATCGACTGAACAACTTTCACACGAGTTTTCTACTGCCAGCCAAGGTCTTACCCTGAAAGAACTGCTGCTGGCTGCCCGTCATTCAGGGCTGAAAGCCAAGGCTGTACACACAACACTTGTCAGACTTGAACATACTCCCTTGCCAGCCATTGCCATTGACCGAGATGGAAAGTTTTTTATTTTGGCTAAACTGGATAAAGAACAGGCTCTGATTCAGGACCCACGTTCGGCGCGCCCCGAAGTTATCAGCTTCGAACAGCTTGAGCAGCGTTGGACAGGGCAACTGGTGCTTGTGCGTTCCAGTAACGGTCTGCCTGGAGAGACTTCGCGCTTTGACTTCACTTGGTTTATCCCGGCTATCGTCAAATACCGCAAGTTGTTGGGTGAAGTTTTGTTGGGGTCTTTTGCCTTGCAGTTGTTTGCCTTGGTGACTCCGTTGTTCTTTCAGGTGGTCATGGACAAAGTACTGGTACACCACGGCCTAACCACACTGGATGTTGTCGCGGTAGGATTACTGGGCATCATGTTGTTCGAGTCGGCCTTGAGCGGTTTGCGTAGCTACGTGTTTGCTCATACGACCAGCCGTATTGATGTGGAGCTGGGGTCGGGTCTGTTTCGGCACTTGATTAATCTGCCGTTGGCTTACTTCCAGGCAAGGAGAGTCGGTGATTCTGTGGCTCGTGTACGCGAACTGGAAAACATCCGCAGCTTCCTCACCGGCAACGCCATTACTTTGATGCTCGACGTGCTTTTTTCTCTGGTATTCATCCTTGTGATGTTCTATTACAGCGGCTGGTTGACTCTCGTTGTGGTGTTATCATTGCCGCTTTATGCACTAGTTTCAGGGTTGGTGACACCTCTCTTACGTAAGCGATTACAGGATAGCTTCACACGCAACGCTGAGAATCAGGCATTCCTTGTCGAAACGGTCAATGGCATCGATACCCTAAAGTCAATGGCGGTTGAACCGCAGGCCATCCGCAAGTGGGATAACCAACTGGCGGCTTATGTTGCCGCAGGTTTCAAAACACAGACCTTATCCACTATCGCCAATGAAAGCGTCTCGCTTATCGGCAAGTTAGTGACGGTCGCTACACTCTGGCTCGGTGCGCATCTCGTGATAGAGGGGCAGCTATCGGTGGGGGAGCTGATCGCATTCAATATGCTGGCCGGCCGTGTCAGCGGCCCGATCATGCGCCTGGCGCAACTGTGGACCAGCTTCCAGCAGACCGGGGTTTCCGTGCAGCGTCTGGGAGACATCCTCAATTCCCGTACTGAATTGTCTCAGGCTACACGTAGCACGGTGCCGCCGCTCAAGGGGCAGGTAGAGTTCGAACAGGTGCATTTTCGTTATCGGGCTGATGGTTCTGAGGTGTTGCGCGGAGTCAACTTGGTCATTGGTGCAGGAGAAATCATTGGTGTAGTGGGCCGCTCCGGTTCCGGCAAAAGTACTCTGACCCGTTTGTTGCAGCGGCTCTATGTTCCGGAGCGCGGACGGGTCATGGTCGATGGCATGGACTTGGCATTGGCTGATGTGTCCTCGCTGCGCCGGCAGATTGGCGTGGTATTGCAGGACAATATGCTATTCAACCGCAGTATTCGTGAAAACATTGCCTTGAGCGATCCGGGTGCGCCGCTCGAAGTGGTCATGCACGCCGCCCGCATGGCTGGAGCTCATGAATTCATCCTTGAACTGCCCGAAGGTTACGACACCATTGTGGGTGAGCACGGCGCGTCACTTTCTGGCGGTCAGCGGCAACGGGTAGCCATTGCCCGAGCCTTGATCGGCAATCCTCGCATTTTGATTTTTGACGAGGCGACCAGTGCGCTGGACTACGAGTCTGAGCGGGTGGTGCAGCAGAACATGCAAAGCATTTGCAAGGGACGCACGGTCATCATTATCGCTCATCGGTTGTCTGCTGTACGCGACGCGCATCGTATCCTTGTGATGGATCGCGGGCAGATCGTTGAACAGGGGGCTCACGCCGAGTTACTGGCGCGTCAGGACGGCCACTATTCACGACTGTATCGAATGCAGCAAGGCTGAAAGGCTCCCATTTCCAGAACGTACGATGCAAACGGCTAATAACGTAATCAATGGTTAATAACATAATCAAGGGTTAATAACACCATCAGAGGTAGATGTGACCAAGATAAACATACTCCGATTTAGGGAAAATAATTTCAAATGAGCGCCACCCTTTCCTTATTGCAGCGTTATCGTCACGCGTGGCGTCAGTCTTGGCGCCAACGTAAAAACATGGACGTGTCGCCGCGACTGGCTCATGAATTACAGTTTTTACCGACGGCTTTGGAGTTGCAGGAAACACCGGTGCACCCAGCCCCGAGGATTTTTACCTGGGGCATTATGGGTTTCGCTGTATTGGCGTTGCTCTGGGCCTACATCGGCAAAATCGAGGTCGTGGCTATTGCCCCGGGAAAGGTTGTTCTCAATGGCAAGACCAAGTTGATTCAATCTAGCGAAACGGCGGTGGTCAGAGCGATCCACGTCAATGACGGTCAGTCGGTGAAAGTTGGCGAATTGTTGGTCGAACTCGATCCGACGGCGGCGAGCGCCGAAGTCAGCCGGATTCAGAGCGAGCTGCTGGCTGCTCGTATCGACAGTGCGCGGAGTGCCGCCATGCTCGACGCGATCAATCAACAAAAGTCGCCGGCGTCGCTGGTAGGCACGATTGACAACGCCAACCCTGAGCAGGTGCTCAGTGCCCAACGCTGGCTTCAAGGACAATACCAGGAATACCGCAGCAACCTGGAGTTGGTGGACGCAGAAATCCTCCAACGCAGCGCCGAAATCCAGTCTGCCGAAGCCCAGGTGGCTAGCCTGCGAAAAACGCTACCGATTGCGACACGATTAGCCGAAGATTACCGACGGTTATTGACGAAACAGTATGTGTCGCGGCATGAATATCTGGAAAAAGAGCAGACGCGATTGGATATGCAACGTCAGTTAAGCGTACAGCAGGCCAGTGTCTTGCAGCACGCCGCTGCTCAGGACGAGGCGCGACGTCGGCGTGAGGCTGTTGTTGCGCAAAATCGCCGCGCCATGCTCGACCTGCAACAGGAAGCCAACAAAAAAGCAGCGACTTTGGTTCAGGAGCTGGCGAAGGCCCGTTACCAAGAAACCTTGACCAATCTTAAAGCCCCGGTGGCCGGCACAGTTCAACAACTCGCTATCCATACTGTCGGTGGCGTGGTGACACCTGCTCAGCCGCTGATGGTCATCGTCCCCGCAGATCAACCGGTAGAAGTGGAGGCCATGCTGGAAAACAAGGATGTAGGTTTCGTCCATGTTGGTCAACCGGTTACCGTCAAGGTGGAAACCTTCACTTTCACCAAGTACGGCACCGTTGACGGCGAAGTGCTCAACGTATCAAACGACGCCATCGAGGATGAAAAGCATGGGCTCATCTATAGCAGCCGTATTCGTTTGAAGTCTGATCACGTGATGGTTAACGGTCAGCGAGTCGCGCTGTCTCCGGGCATGTCAATCACGGCAGAAATAAAAACCGATCAACGTCGCGTGATCGATTATTTCTTGAGTCCATTGCAGCAGCATATAGATGAAAGTCTGAGAGAGCGGTGAGAAAACGGCGGGTCGTAAGAACAGCTTTGTGAACCCGGTTCGCCATATTCACCGTTTTTCGTGTTTGAGATAAGTGACTGTTAATGGTTAAAGATGGTTTATCGCAGTCTTACTTTATTTGGAGTGATGAAATGAAAGTATTACATATACACGAAAGATTTAAAAATTGGCGAAATATTATTGTTTTTATGAGCTGCACTTTATTAATGGCCTGCTCTAAGTTCATTGATATATACAGACCGATTGACGTATCGAAGTCTGGTCAATCAGTCAAAATTGATTTTGAAATCAGCAAGGAAGGAAATTATCAGTTTGTCCTGCTGTTTGCTACTACGGATGATTATGATGAAATGGCAAGGCGGTTTAAGTTGTTTGGGAGAGCTGATAAAGACGGAGTAATAACCCCCGTTTCACTCCATATCGTTAAAGATGGCAAGATTTTTTTTGATAAGAAAATAAACGCTGCGGGGTCCGAAGGAGGGCGTGTCTTCTATTACGAAGAGAGAAGGGTAAATACGGCTGTGCGAGAAATTAAAACACTTTCGTTACCCCCCGGGCATTACTCTGCGGTCATTACCACTCTGGAGGATGTCCCTGCTTTTAATGGTGTTGAGAGTTTTGTCGAGTTTGCCTATTACAATCCGAAAATTTAAGAAGATTTAAAATGGTGTCAGTATAAATAAAGAAAATATCAAAGTTTGGAGTGACGAAATGAAAGTATTACGTATACATAAAAGGTTTAAAAATTGGCGAAACATTATTATTTTTATGAGCTGCATATTATTAATGGCATGTTCTGAGCCCATTGATATATACAAGCCGATTGACGTGTCGAAGTCTGGTCAATCAGTCAAAATTGATTTTGAACTCAGCAAGGAAGGTAATTATCAGTTTGCCTTACTGTTTGAAACTGGGGAGGGTTATGATGAAATGGCAAGGCGGTTTAAGTTGTTTGGGAGAGCTGATAAAGATGGAGTAATAATCCCTGTTTCACTCTATATCGTTAAAGATGGCAAGATTTTTTTTGATAAGAAAATAAACGCTTCAGGGTCCGAAGGAGGGCGTGTCTTCAATTACGAAGAGAGAAGTATAAATACGGCTGTGAGAGAAATTAAAACATTTTCATTACCTCCCGGACGCTACTCTGCGGTAATTACCACCCTGGAGGATGTCCCTGTTTTTAATGATATTGAGAGTTTTTTTGAATTCACCTATTACGATCCAAAGATTTGATTTATGTAGAAAAAACAAAGAAAAATAACCAGTAGAGGAAATAATAAGTATGGAAAAGAAATACACTGTAACATCAAAATTTGGAGTGACGAAATGAAAGTATTACATATACATGAAAGATTTAAAAATTGGCGAAATATTATTGTTTTTATGAGCTGTACCTTATTAATGTCCTGCTCTAAGTACATTGATATATACAGGCCGATTGACGTATCGAAGTCTGGTCAATCAGTCAAAATTGATTTTGAACTCAGCAAGGAAGGTAATTATCAGTTTGCCTTACTGTTTGAAACTGGGGAGGGTCATGATGAAATGGCAAGGCGGTTTAAGTTTTTTGGGAGAGCTGATAAAGATGGAGTAATAATCCCTGTTTCACTCTATATCGTTAAAGATGGCAAGATTTTTTTTGATAAGAAAATAAACGCTGCGGGGTCCGAAGGAGGGCGTGTCTTCAATTACGAAGAGAGAAGTATAAATACAGCTGTGAGAGAAATTAAAACATTTTCATTACCTCCCGGACGCTACTCTGCGGTCATTACCACTTTGGAGGATGTCCCGGTCTTTAATGGAATCGAGAGTTTTGTCGAATTCACTTATTACAATCCGAAAATTTAACGAGAATTACTTTATTTGGAGTGAAGAAATGAAAGTATTACGTATACATAAAAGGTTTAAAAACTGGCGAAATATGATTATTTTTATGAGCTGTACATTATTAATGGCCTGCTCTAAGCCTATTGATATATACAAACCGATTGACGTATCGAAGTCTGGTCAATCAGTCAAAATTGATTTTGAAATTAGCAAGAAAGGGAATTATCAGTTTGCCTTGCTGTTTGATAAAGGGGATGACTATGAGGAAATGAAAAAGCGGCTTGAGTTGTTCGGGAATGTTGATAAGGACGGGATAATAACCCCTGTTTCGCTTCATTTGGTTAAAGATGGCAAGATTTTTTTTGACAAGAAAATAAATGCAGGAGGACGTGGTTGGGGACAGTCTTTCGATTACAAAGGGAGAAGCATAAATATGGCTGTGCGAAACATTAAAATACTTGAGTTATCCCCCGGACGCTACTCTGCGGTAATTACCACCCTGGAGGATGTCCCTGTTTTTAATGGCATTGATAGTTTTGTTGAATTCACCTATTACGATCCAAAGATTTAAAATGGTATCAGTATAAACAAAGGAAATATGAAAATTTGGAGTGAAGAAATGAAAGTATTACGTATACATAAAAGGTTTAAAAATTGGCGCAATATTATTATTTTTATGAGCTGTACCTTATTAATGGCCTGCTCTAAGCCCATTGATATATACAAACCGATTGACGTATCGAAGTCTGGCCAGTCAGTCAAAATTGATTTTGAAATCAGCAAGACTGGAAATTATCAGTTTGTCCTGCTGTTTGCTACAGGGGATGATCATGATGAAATGAAAAGGCGGTTTAAGTTGTTCGGGAGTATTTATGATGACGGAGTAACAATCCCTGTTTCACTTTATCTGGTTAGAAATGATAAGGTTTTTTTTGATGAAAAAATAAACTCAGGGGGATACGACGGGGGGCAGTCTTTCTATTACGAAGAGAGAAGGGTAAATACGGCTGTGCGAGAAATTAAGACATTTTCGTTATCCCCCGGACGTTACTCTGCGGTCATTACCACTCTGGAGGATGTCCCTGCTTTTAATGGCATTGAGAGTTTTGTCGAGTTCGCCTATTACAATCCGAAAATTTGATTTATTCAGAAAAACAAAGAGAAATAACCAGTAGAGGAAATAACAAATATGGAAAAGAAATATACTGTAACCTACAAAGTAGCTCCACAGGGAGCGAAGTATGTTTATCAGGCCGATAAGAACGAGCATAAAGCTGGAGACGTACATTCTTCAACTGGCGGTCATATGTGGTATGTGTTAAGTGATGGGAACGGAAATGAACAAAGTTACGGTTTCGAGTCACGATATGATCAAATGCGTGGCCCCGGGCGAATAACTCCTTTGGATAATGCTGCCTACCAACAAACCTCCTATGAAACCACCATACCGTTGACTGAAGTTCAGTACAACATGTTAAGCGATTTTTCACAAAACCCACAGTCAGGTAAATTTGGATTTAAATTTGATGATACACGCTATAATCTGTTCACCAACAGTTGCGTAGATTTTGTGTTTTCATCATTAAAGGTCATTGGTTACAATGATAAAGGTTTTGAAGGAAATTTGTTCCCCAATAATAATGTTCATGTCTTACGGAACATGTTATACGGCGAAAAAGCTAAAATCATTCGTGCCAACCTTTTTATAAATGGTTATTTTGAAGAAAAGAATGGTCACTCACCGTCGACAAACTTAATTAACATTGATATCAATTCCTCCCCACAGCCGCAGAAACATATTCAGGGCGAAAATAAAGCGCAGCAGGATGTTGCCAACGGTTATATCCAAAATTCAGCGACCCATAAAATATTCACCCTCGCGGGCATTCTCAATAAAACCGATTTCGCTTCAACACAGATGGCTAGCCTTGCCACTGGCGGCATTCGTCCCGGTGAAATGCAGCTCGACCCCAATGTCCGGCCCAACGCCTATTTATCGCAGTTCTACCTCGACCTGACCTTGAATGGCAATAAACAGGACACCAGCCTGCGCAACGCTGTGA
>NZ_LJCS01000039.1:0-45892 GCF_001280945.1 Photorhabdus heterorhabditis
TTAAAATAAATTCGCAAATAAAAATAATATTAAAAAAATGATTTTTTGTGTTGTCATATTTTTCTTCTCACGCGATATGAGTTGACGTCCAGAGTGGCAAGGCAAAGTTCATTCCATACTCAGAATATTATGGATTTTATGAATATTGTCATTTTAAAAAATCATCATAAGCAAACCAAATATAATTTTTTTCTACATGTTGAAAAAAAATCTTTAGTAAATACCATAATTTTAATATTCGGATAACTTCAAAGGTATCACCAGAAACAATTCAAGTTCATATTTGTCAATTATTCTTTTTTGGTTTTCTTCAGTAATTTGCAAGAAAAAATTTTGATAAAATTCATCTCACCATTTACCTTCATCCTTTTTATTTTCTCTCCAAGTAAGATTATTAAAATGATCCTTCAGAATGTGGCAAACTTCTGACGATGCATGATTTAGTTTAGAAATGTAATTATCAAGTTTATTATTTAAGAGGCTCTTTTTAGAAAGCAAGTCAAAAAGTAAATCAAACGCGAACTCATCACCAAACAGATTACCAAAGTAAACACCCTTCATTGAATCAATTGTTTTACCTAGCTTTAGCAACATTCGTCACTATTTATCAATCACTAATCTCTTCTATCACAATAGATTCTAAACACTCCTTTTGGAACGAAAAAAATTTGATGTGAAAACGGCCAATCCGAGCGGTTGATTTTTTATGGTTATAATTACATTGAGTGACTATTTACAGGCTTTTCTATTAGGCGTAGTATCGGGGCCACCTGATAACTTTCTATACGATAGTTATCAGGTATGTGAGTCAGTTTAGTCACTTACTCTTTATTAAATTGTGTTGTTTTTGGTGGTTCTTCTCTATCTAGTCAAAGTCAAGTAAGCCGATGAACAATCATTTTTAATTTATCTCATGAAGGAGCCCAGCAATAAATACTTAAATCTTTACAAAACAATCCTTTAGTTCCTTTAACAAAGGGGAAAGACCATGAAAAGTCACAAGAGGTTATCGTTATTCACGCTTTTACTGTTTACTACCAGTCCAGTAGCATTTGCGGTACAGAACAATTGGCCCGGCACGAAAGTCGATCAACCAACACCTAAAATCCAAGGGATGCCCAAAGCTCTGGCAAGAAATTTGGCTAACTTTGACGATCTTGATTTCCGTGTCTATACACACCAAAGATGGTGGGATCTACATAAGAGCCATGCCATGGACATTATTGTTCACTACCCTGATGGTCATACTAGTCAGGGTATTCGAAAGCATATTGACGATCTGAAGTATATGTGGACATTTGCTCCTGATAACCGAATCACAGAACATCCGGTACGGTTTGGTACTGCTGATGCGGAATGGACCGCTGTAACAGGATTTACTGATGGAACATTTACGAAACCCATGGTTCTCCCGGATGGTAAGGTTATTCAACCTACAGGTAAGGCGTATCACCTCCCCATGGCGACACTCGGACACTGGAACAAAAAAGGGGTTATGGATGAAGAGTATCTGTTCTGGGACGATTCTGTGCTTATGAAGCAGATAGGTGTGAGTGAGTGATTCAACAATTTTGTACGGACTTGCTTAAGAGCAAGTCCGTATCCGTAAATGTTATATGTTTAGGTCTTTCCCAATGGCAGCTAAGAGCATGATAACTTGTATACTTGTTGTCTTTCAAATTGTCTCTTTGTTGGCTGCGCTCACTCACCCCGGTCACAGAGTTCGCTATGCTCCCGGGGATTCGCTCCCTTGCCGTCACGATGCATCTTGAAATCCATAGGGTATATACACAATTCCTTACAAAACCGGTTAGTCAGAAAAAAGAGGTGATCTGACAATCAGTAGATACATAAAAATTCACATATCAATACTAATATCAATAAACATTGATTCATCAATGTTAGTCGACGATATTACTGCTTCGTTAAATGCGTATTCTTCTCTTTCACCTTCACGATACAGCGGCAAATTGACAAAGTCGAAAAGCGCTTTATCTGCTAATTGACTTGGGCTAACATTTTGAATAGATTTGAAAATACTCTCCACCCTGCCTGGTGTTTTCTTATCCCAATCTACCAACATAGCTTTAATCGCCTGCCGCTGTAGGTTTTCTTGAGAACCACATAGATTACAAGGAATAATTGGAAACTCTTTATATTCCGCATAATTAACAAGGTCTTTCTCTCGACAATATGTTAGTGGCCTTATGACTACGTTACGTCCATCATCAGATCGTAACTTTGGCGGCATAGCTTTCATACGTGAGCCGTGGAACATATTAAGAAATAGAGTTTCAACAATGTCGTCTAAATGATGTCCAAGTGCAACTTTTGTTGCCCCAATTTTTTCAGCAAAAGAATAAAGTGTTCCACGGCGAAGCCTTGAACATAACCCACAGGTGGTTTTACCTTCCGGTATCTTCTCTTTAACAACTGAATATGTGTCTTTGTCTACGATATAATATGGAATATCCAGACTCTCAAAATATTGAGGTAAAATGTGTTCAGGAAAACCAGGTTGCTTCTGATCAAGGTTCACTGCAACTACTTTAAATTCTATTGGTGCAGCCTTTTGCAGATTCAATAGGATATCTAACATTGCAAATGAATCTTTACCACCACTGATACATGCCATCACAATATCATTTTCTTCAATCATATTGTAATCAATAATAGCATTGCCAACATTCCGCCTTAAGCGTTTCTGAAGCTTATTGAATTCCAGTGTCTCTTTTCTCGTATCTTTCTGATTCATCGCGACTTCTCACATTGTCGATTGTATCGACTATGGATTTCCTATATAGATTTTTGCAGGGAGTGGATTATACGGATTTTTCCTTTTGTTTGAAACATATCTGTAGGTGACGACTCCCCGCCCAATCGAGTACTTACGACTATTTTCACTAAAGGCGAACGACTACAGCCAGCTATTTATATGGCAAGTTAATCGTCACAAAAAAGTAACAGGTTATTTAACACGGAATAATTGGATTCACAGTTATCGTCTCTGATTGGGTACAGAGGAAATCTCTCGTAGCGAAACCCACGTGTCGTATGAGCGTACCAACAAGATCCGCCAACAGGGATTAGCTGATACGCCAGGGCATAGCAGTTATCAACGGTGCTTACTATCGACCTCCTCTTAATTGGTCCGACAAACTCGGTCTGTCATCGTTTCCGTACTAACTCTGCCTCAATCCGAATGAACAATGATTTTTTCCGTATAAGTACCACTTTAGACATATTTAAGAGCAGTAATTTATTTTTCACCTTAATTTTCATTTATTAGTTTCTTATTCTAATTAAGATAATAATGAAAAATAAAAAAAGCCGATATTAGAAAATAATATCGGCACAGGAATGGGCAATTATTCTATACCCGTTATCTTTCAAGTTGCCTCTTTGTTGGCTGCACTCACTCACCCCGGTCACAGAGTTATCTATACTCCCGGGGATTCGCTCCCTTGCCGTCGCGATGCATCTTGAAATCTATTGGGTATATATCTCAAATTAAAGGCCAGTTTTAGCAAAGCTTTAGTAATTATGTTTTATTTCTTTAATATAACCCTTTGACCGTCATAGCCATTTACTTCGCCTTAACCACCACGCAACAAATAAAATCAATCCCAATAGCAATAAACAAAACACACTGAAACCCAAATAATATTCATTACCAGGAATACCGCCAAGATTGACACCAAATAACCCAGTCAGGAATGTTGTTGGTAAAAAAATCATAGCAAGTAATGACATAGTATAGGTACGACGATTCATGGCATCTGCCATCATCGAGGTAATTTCATCAGAAATAACTGCCGTTCGGGCAATGCTACCGTCCAAATCATCCAGTTCTCTCCCCAAACGGTCAGAAATTTCTTGCATCCGGCGACGATCTTCATCACTCATCCAGGGAAATCTTTCACTAGCAAGACGTGAAAACACATCTCTTTGGGGCGCCATATAACGACGCAGAATAATCAGTTGCTTACGTAGCAACGCTAATTCTCCCCGCCCCGGCATCTGTTGATCCAAAATCGTATTCTCAAGCTCAATAAGATTGTCATGCAGATCTTCAATAAAGTTACCAACCTCATCGGTTATAGTATCAACCATTTCTACCAACCAGTGCCCGGTCGCTTTCGCACCTATACCATTTTGCAAATCACTTAACACCTGTCCAAGTGAATGAACTTCACGATGACAGCTGGAAACAATGATTTTATCATTGATATAAATACGGAACGTTACCAATTGCTCAGGACGTTCACTTTCATTGTTATTAATTGTTCGGAGAGTGATCATCGTACCGTCACCGGTACGGATCATTTTCGGCCTCAAACTTTCCCCTGCCAACCCCGTTTTGATAGGTTCTGGTAACAAATCCGTATCCATAATCCAACGATAACTCCTGAAATTATGGTAATCCAAATGTTGCCAGAAAGGTTGAGCTGGTGTGGCGGGTACATTGATATTAATCGGTGTAATACCACCATCTCCATCAAATTGGCAGGTATAGACGGCATCAGCATCTTTCAATGATGAACCGTAAATCGTTTCCACATCCAGCTCCTTACTTTAATGCTTAATAATGTACATAGTATGACTATATGCCACATCTTCCGGATTGGTGATTGGGTATCCTTTTAGCCAAGGCTTTATCAACCTGCCATTAGTGTACTGATAAATCGGCGCAATGGGTGCCTGTTCAGCAATCATCTGCTCCGCTTTGTTATAGTCATCGTTTCTCAGAATATCATCTGTTTGCACACTGGCTAATTGTAGAAGTTTGTCATAGTTAACCTGATGGAATTTAGCAATATTGCCACTATGTGTTGAAGTCAGCAAACTTAGAAATGTGGATGGTTCGTTGTAATCGCCAACCCAAGATGCTCGAATAACATCAAAATTACCAGTATTACGGCTATCAATATATGTTTTCCATTCCTGATTAACCAGACTTACCTGCACACCCAGTTTTTTCTTCCACATTGAGGCAACAGCAATAGCAATCTTTTGATGATTCTCCGAGCTATTATAGAGTAGAGAAAGTTTCAACGGATTATTAGGACCATAACCCGCAATCTGTAACAAAGCTCTTGCTTGCTGATCCAGTTCCGCTTGGGTGCGTTGTTCCATATCACTGATTGTAGGATGGAAACCGGCTGTCACATCTGGCGTAAAATGCCAAGCTGGTTTCTCTCCTGTCCCCAATACTTTTTCCGCAATGATCTTACGATCGATCGTCATAGAAAGCGCTTTACGCACTCTGACATCATTAGTTGGTGCGTGTTGTGTGTTAAAAGCGTAATAATAGGTCCCCAATTGATCAGGCGTATATACCTGCCCCGGTAATTCATGTTGCAGCTTTTTGTACATGTTTTTAGGGAAGGATTCGGTGATATCCAGATCATCAGCCAGATAACGCTTAGTCGCATGTGATTCTTGATTAATCGGCACAAATGTGACTTCGGTCAAAACCGTTTTTTTATGATCCCAATAATAAGGATTTGATATCAGAACGATTTTCTCATTAACAACTCGATCATGTAATTTGAAAGCGCCATTCCCTACCAAATTGCCAACTTTTATCCAATCTTTTCCATATTTTTCTACTGTGTTCTTATTTACTGGATAGAGACTAAAATTCGCCGTCAAATTAGGGAAATAAGGAACAGGTCGGTTCAGCGTAACCTGTAATATATGTTTATCAATGGCCTTAACACCCAGTTTTTCTGGTGGTAATTTACCATCAATAATCTCTTGTGCATTTTCAATACCTGCCAATGCCGTAAACCAGGCAAAAGAAGAAATGTTAGCCGGAGTGACCAACCTCTGCCAACTATAAACAAAATCTGTAGCAGTAACCGGCTCCCCATTTGACCAGCGGGCATCAGAACGCAATGTAAAAAACCAGATTTTGTTATCCGCTGTTTTCCATTTTGTCGCTACTCCGGGGATTGCGTTGCCATACGCATCTTGATTTACCAGCCCTTCAAACAAATCACGCAGAATTTGCGCTTCTGTCAGGCCCACAGCATTAATCGGATCTAAAGATGCTGGCTCGTCCTTAAGGTGACGCACAAGTTCTTGTCTATCATTTAACTGAGTGCCAGGAGGAACTTCCGCAGCAAAAGCAGAAACAGTGAGAAAAGAGCCACTAATAAGTAATGTATATGCAGTCAGACTAAAATAGCGCATAAGGTAATATACCTTGTATATATAGATAAAAAAATATTCCAGTGCTTAATTATAAACCATTGTCAAAATGGCACAATCAGACAATTTTACGTCACAGGAGCTATTTTGATGGGAAAAAGCCGAATATTCTTCTACACTGGGACGCTATGGTTTCTTTATCAGAGGAAGAAAAGACTATGACACAAACAGTAAAATTTCAGGGCAATGATATTTCCGTCAATGGCCAATTCCCAAAATCAGGGGAAAAAGCGAAAGATTTTACTCTAACAGCCAAAGATCTTTCCGATATTTCCCTCAGCCACTATGCCGGAAAACGTAAGGTACTGAATATCTTCCCAAGCATTGATACCGGTGTTTGTGCTGCATCAGTACGTAAATTTAATCAGGTAGCGAATGACCTGGAGAACACCGTTGTCCTATGCATTTCTGCCGACCTGCCTTTTGCACAGTCTCGTTTCTGCGGTGCGGAAGGGTTATCAAATGTTGTCACTCTTTCTACTCTGCGTGGCGATACTTTCAGTGAAGATTATGGAGTGGCTATCAGCGACAGCCCTCTGAAAGGTCTTACAGCTCGTGCGGTAATTGTACTTGATGAAAGCGATAAAGTGATTTATAGCCAATTAGTTGATGAGATCACTAATGAGCCAGATTACGACAGCGTGCTAGCTGCTCTGAAATAAATCCAACAATTGCATAATGCCCACTAAAGTGGGCATTATTTTCACTCCTCATCATCCGAATCATACCCGGAGGAGTGCTTCCTGCTACTCAAGCCGTATTCTCTCAATTTATTAGCAATCGCGGTATGCGATACACCAAGACGTTTAGCCAATTTACGGGTACTTGGATAGTGGCGATAAAGACGGGTCAACACTGAGCGTTCAAAACGTTTACTGATTTCATCCAAAGAGCCATCGAACACGTCCTCACTAAAAGAAATCTCAGTTTCAAATTCTGGCAGTAGTATATCCCGCGGCTTCAACTCCATACCTTCAAGCTGAGTCAACGCCCGATAAATGGCATTTTGTAACTGCCTTACGTTACCGGGCCAACTGTAGCCTGTCAGGAAGTGAGCAATCTCAGGAGATAGTTTAGGTTTCGGTATCCCTTGTTCTTCAGAAAAACGATCAATAAAATATTCAACCAGCGGCATAATATCCGCCTTACGCTCGCGTAGCGGCGGGAGCGTAATAGCCAGCACATTAAGGCGATAATAGAGGTCTTCACGAAATTCCCCCCGTTGTACTAATTCAACCAGATTTTTCTGTGTAGCACAGATAACCCTGACACTTACTTTGACTTCGTTTTCTTCCCCGACTCTACGGAAAGTACCATCGTTAAGAAAACGTAACAGCTTGATTTGCATCTGTGGTGACATTTCACCAATTTCATCCAATAAAACGGTTCCACCATTAGCCTGCTCGAAAAATCCCTTTTTCCCTTCAATGGCATTAGGGTAAGCACCCGCCGCATAGCCAAACAACTCACTTTCCACCACATCATCCGGCATAGATGCACAATTCAACCCTAAAAATGGTTGCTTTCCACGCAAACTGTGCAAGTGGCAAGCTTTTGCGAAAACATCTTTACCCGTTCCTGTCTCACCAATCAGCAACAGCGGCGCATCCAATATCGCCATTTTCCGAGCCTGCTCAACAACCTGAATCATTTTCGGGCTAACAGCGATAATTTCCTCAAATTCACTGCTATCATTGACTGTCAGTTTTTTCAGTTGATGACCTATTCTGGCGGCAGATTTGAGCATAATCACGGTGCCCACACTCTGCATTTGCTGCTTTTCATCAGTCAGTTGAATTGGAATAATATCCATCAGGTAGTCCTGACCTTTAAGAGTTATCCTTTCTACACGCTGCTGGGCATTTTTATTTTCAAACCAGCGTGAAAAGCTATAACCGCTGATAAACTGGCTAATAGGTTTCTGATAAGCTTGTTCCTCACTAACGCCAAATAAATTAAACGCCGCAGAGTTAGCTAGCTCAATATTTCCTTTCAGATCAACTGAAAAAACAGGTTCAGGCAAAGATTCCAACAGTGCACACATTGCTTTATGCTCTCTTTCTGAAGGCATAAAAGAGACTGTACGAACATCAATAACACCATTAATGCGGCGAATTTCTGCCATCAATCTACGGAATGTATTGAAATCAACTTGTGAAAAATTAAGATAAATCCGGCCAGTTTGAGATATTTCTATCCCTTTTAAATCAATGTCCTGTAATACCAGCAGATCGAGCAATTCACGAGTCAACCCGATTCGATCATGGCAAATAACTTCTAAGCGCATCTGTTTTGACCTTATTTACATTACTATCTATAATTTTTTTTAATATTACTCTACACTATTATTCATATGAAGCATTCTGTCAGTAAAAATTGACCAGCCCCCGGTTTTTTTAATGTAGTAAATTGAAACCTTCACTAAAATAAATAAATTCTAAGATTGACTATAAGACAGATGAATAAAATAACGTAAAATGTCGTCGTTATCTGGATATTTTGTGCTTTATTCAAAATTAAAGTATATATACCCAATAGATTTCAAGTTGCAGTGCGGCGGCAAGAGAACGCATCCCCAGGAGCATAGATAACTATGTGACTGGGGTAAGTGAACGCAGCCAACAAAGCAGCAGCTTGAAAGATGAAGGGTATATCACTTAATCAACTACATTCTTAGATTTATTTGGAATGATATTCTTAAGTTGAGTGATTAACTGACGACGAAAATCTCCTAATTTTGGTTTATCTCCTTCCATCCAAGGCAATGGCCGACATAACTCCATTGCTTTAATGCCAAGCCGAGCTGTCAGTAAACCTACACCAATACCTTGTGCTACTCTGGCAGAAAGACGCGCAGCGATATCCTGTGATAACCAATCCATACCAACTTCTCGCACCATTTCTGATACACCAGAAAAAACGATATTAATCAAAACAAGACGAAAAAGCCGGATACGACTGAAATATCCCAATTCAATACCATACAAGGCAGCAATACGGTTAATCAGCCGGATATTACGCCAAGCAATAAATGCCATATCAATAATTGCCAGCGGGCTGACTGCTATCATTAATGCTGACTCCGCAGCATAGCGACTAATCTCAGCTCTTGCCTGAGAATCCAGAACAGGCTGAACCAATTTACCGTACAACACCACCACTTCACGATCGTTATGTGTATCATGCAAAGCAGCCTGCCAGCGCTGTAATGCAGGATGATGCGGATCAATACCTGCCTGACTTGCCAATTTCTCACAAAATTCGCGGCCTTTACCTACGCCATGATTTTGCAATAGTTCTCTCGCTGTATCGCGTTCTTCAGCTCGCATCCTTAGCCGGTACAGGCGACGCCATTCACTGATAATAGAACCCATACCAGCAAATACGATCATTCCTCCTGCCGCTGTTGCACCTAATGCGATCCAATCCTGTTGCTGCCATGACTGATAGACCCACTGTACAGACTGTGCAACAACACTCACTGCCAGTAAAATCAGGGCGGTATGTACCATTTTACGCCAGAAACTGCGCTTGGGTTTCAGTGCTGTATTGACTATTCCTTCTACCTGACCTTCACGTTCCTCAGCCTCAAGCTCTGGTGAAACAGGAGAGAAGTTTTCTCTATTTTTTCCATCAAAGACCTGAGCTGGTTTTAAAACTGGCTCTGATGACACCTGCAAGGGATCTTCGAAATCAATTCTTGGCCGCAGAGAATCCGTCATTTCACTTTATCCCCCAATAAAAATTCCAGCACGGTATCCAACCGAACATGAGGTAATGGTGTATCAGCATTCACCTGACGAGGAAGAAATTCTTCGAAACAGAAACCCTGTTTTTGCCAGAAATCATCCCTTGGTAAACACCGGGGCACCTCACCCGGGAAAAATGTCAGCAGTTTACCATCTACTAGCCGGTGTCCTTTCAGAGCCGGCACTTTTTCACCATGATGTTCAATTATTCCATTCTCGGTCGCCTGCACCGATGCCAGA
The DNA here is from genome assembly GCF_001280945.1 of Photorhabdus heterorhabditis. Taxonomy (NCBI): domain Bacteria; kingdom Pseudomonadati; phylum Pseudomonadota; class Gammaproteobacteria; order Enterobacterales; family Morganellaceae; genus Photorhabdus; species Photorhabdus heterorhabditis. Next base: position 10,206 of record NZ_LJCS01000039.1, read on the forward strand.
CCAACACAATCCATACTAATGCCTTCAAAAGCAGCATTTTGTCTGGCTTCCTGAACCAACTGTTGTAGTAAGGAAACCAGATTGGCGTGCTGATCCGAGGTAATATGATCAGCTTTGCTGGCAGCAAACATTAACCTGTCAATACAAGGGGAAAACAGGCGACGGAAGAGTGTTCGTTTACCATAATGAAAACTTTGCATTAATTGTGTCAGCGCCAAACGCATATCATTAAAGGCTTGCGGCCCACCGTTTAGTGGCTGTAAACAATCTACCAACACAATCTGCCGATCAAAACGCAAAAAATGCTCTTTATAAAATCCTTTCACTACCGACTGACAATAATATTCAAAACGCTTACGCAACATACCAATATTCGTGTGTGGATCTGCCTGAGCAAACTGTGATTCAACAATAGAATCGATATCCGGCCACGGAAAAAATTGTAAAGCTGGAGCGCCCATCATTTCACCCGGTAAAACAAATCGCCCCGGCTGAATAAAATGCAAACCTTGCTCTTTGCATTTAATCAGATATTCCGTATATGCCTGAGCAATAGCAGCCAATAGATTCTCATCTACTGGTGCCAATGGATCACACTGTTTGCAAAGTGCCAACCAAGATTTTGCCCATTCAGCTCTTTGCCCCTGTAATAAGTTATTCATCTGGCGTGACCATGCCAGATAACTTTGAGCCAACATGGGTAAATCCAGTAGCCATTCACCAGGATAATCCACAATTTCCAGATATAACGTGGAAGTTTCTTTAAAATGACGCAGAAAAGCGTCGTTAGAACGATAGCGAAGTGCCAGACGGATTTCACTGACACCCCGTGTAGGTGTCGGCCAAGAGGGAGGTGTGCCGTAAAGCGCGGTCAATCCTTCATCATAAGTAAAACGAGTAACGCCTAAATCGCGCTGAGGAACCCGTTTCACCCCCTGCAAACGGCCATCACGCACAGCAGAAAACAGCGGCAACCGAGCACCGCTGCAAGCATGAAGTAATTGATTAACCAAAGATGTGATAAAAGCTGTTTTACCACTGCGGCTTAACCCTGTAACCGCTAACCGTAAATGACGATCCATTCCACGGTTAACAAGCGCCGTTAATTCATTATGCAACCGTTTCATGTCTCTCCTATGGTAAATATCACGATAATTTTATTGTACCAGCCTGACAGATAACGATTTTTCATTCTGATCTTCAATAGCCAGGCAACACACAATCCTTACTGTTAAAGCTGGCTGAAACGACTGCGAATGCTGAATGTTTCTGAGGTAACATAACGTTCCATTTGTTGTAGACGAAGTTCACCCGTTTTCAACTGATAATCCACTTCATTCAACAGCTTTTGTACTGAAGGACCAGCCTCTTCGATATAATCCATCGGGATTGGGTCCAATACAAAAGCGAGTATGATATAAGCAATAACGACTAAACCAAACAAGCCCAAAAACAACGACAATACAGCCATTACTCTAATTAAACCTACCGGTACGCCAAAATAATGGGCTAACCCAGCGCAAACACCTTTGATCCTGCCCTTTTCAGGTATTCTATACAATTTCCGGCGGTTATAATTTGCCATATTGCCTCCAGTCAGGGTGTTCCGCATCCAGAATATCTTCCAGTGTTTTGATTCGTGCCTGCATATGTTGTACACGTTCTGCCAGAAGCTGAATTTCATGTTGATCTAATCGACTTTGGTCTGAATTCCGGCTGCTGTAATGCAACCACAGCCAGATGGGTAAGACAAAAAGCACGAAGATCATCAATGGAATGCCAAGAAATATAAAACCCATTACTATTCCTTAATGGTTAGTTGAGTACACTATAATTAATGTTGTTCTTTAGCATTTATTTTAGCCTTCATTGCTGCCAATTGCGCATTGATTTCATCATCTGCTTTTAATTCAGCAAATTGCTGTTCTAAAGATTTTTGTTTCCCCATACCCACAGTTTCGGCTTCAGCTTCCATATGATCGATACGACGTTCAAATTGCTCGAAGCGAGCCATCGCCTCATCAATTTTACCACTGTCTAACTGACGGCGGACCTGCCGGGAAGATGCAGCTGCCTGATGGCGCAGAGCCAACGCCTGTTGTCTGGCACGAGTTTCACTGAGTTTGTTTTCAAGCTCGACAACTTCCCCTTTCATACGCTCAAGTGTTTCTTCCAGTATGGTCAGTTCATGTTTCAATGTGTCCAGTAAAGCAGAGACTTTCTGTTTTTCTATCAATGCTGCCCGTGCTAAATCTTCTCTATCTTTACTTAACGCTAACTCAGCTTTTTCTTGCCAATCACGTATCTGCTGTTCACCTGCCTCAATACGACGAGCCAACTGTTTTTTCTCGGCCAAGGTGCGGGCAGAGGTTGAGCGAATTTCAACTAAAGTGTCTTCCATTTCCTGAATCATCAAACGAATCATTTTCTGTGGATCTTCTGCTTTGTCCAGTAATGAAGAGATGTTGGCATTCACGATATCGGCAAAACGAGAGAAAATACCCATAATAAATTATCCTCTTTAACTAAGATTTTAAGATTTGTTGATATTGTGAATGTTATGTATCAAGAGTCATGCCAACTTTTTTATTCTCTTTATTTACATGAAATATAAAGCGATTTTTTCTCTTTGACTTTTTATCATAACAAAATATAGTAGTCATATTGACCAACTATTGGCTTAAACAACCATGGGTGAGACCACAGAAAATCTGTTAGGTGAAGCAAACAGTTTTATTGAAATTCTGGAGCAAGTATCTGCTCTAGCAAAATTAAGTAAACCGGTACTGGTTATTGGTGAACGCGGAACAGGTAAAGAGTTGATTGCCCGCCGTCTGCATTACCTCTCCCCTCGTTGGCAAGGACCCTTTATCTCCCTAAACTGTGCTGCTTTGAACGAGAATTTATTGGACTCAGAACTATTTGGTCATGAAGCTGGCGCATTTACCGGCGCACAAAAAAGGCATCAAGGAAGATTTGAGCGTGCTGATAGGGGAACCTTGTTTCTTGATGAGCTAGCAACCGCGCCGATGCAAGTTCAGGAAAAACTGCTGCGCGTCATTGAATATGGCTATCTTGAACGCGTTGGTGGCAGTCAATCATTACAAGTCGATACTCGATTAATATGCGCAACCAATGCTGATCTGCCAACAATGGCAACACAAGGTAGGTTTCGCGCTGATTTACTTGATAGGCTCGCTTTTGATGTAGTTCAGATCCCCCCATTGCGGCAAAGACAACAAGACATCATGTTGTTGGCACAACATTTCGCTATTCAAATGTGCCGCGAACTTAATTTACCCTTATTCACCGGTTTCACTGCACAAGCAAAACAGCAGCTACAGAATTACAACTGGCCTGGTAATATCCGTGAACTGAAAAATGTTGTGGAACGTTCTGTTTATCGTCACGGCGAAAATCCCGATCAGCTTGATAATATCATTATTAACCCATTCGTTTCTGCGCAACACCCTTCAGTTTACGCTGGTGATCATAACAATTCATCTTCACTGCCTCTGCCTTCCCTACCGGTTAATCTGAAACAATGGCAACATAACAGCGAACGACAATTGATAGAGTTATCCTTAAAAGAAAGCAAGTTTAATCAGAGAAAAGCATCAGAAAAACTGGGACTGACCTATTATCAGTTACGAGGCTTAATCAAGAAACACAATATCAACGCAAGTGATAAATAGCCCGAATAACAAATAAAAAAAAGCCAGCAATCGAGCTGGCTAAAAAACACTGGAAGCAATGTGAGCAATGTCGTGCCTTTCCTGGAATAACAAAAATTGTTACCCGGAAGTGCGACACAGATGATAATGGTTATCAATACGTTTTGTAAAGCACTTTATTGAGAATTTTTCTCATTAATCGTCATCGCAGCGTTTTTCTTGGCTCAATCGCTAATTGAGATACAATGTGTCAATTCTAATTAATAACAGATGCCTTATATGCGCAATTTGATTTATTGGATCATATTAGTCCTCTCAACTCCAGCTATTGCAACAACAATGGCTACGCCTGAAAAAAAGCCTCGCGTTCCGGCTGATATCCGGCAGCAAGGGTTTGTTTATTGCGTTAATGGCAACCTAAATACCTTTAACCCACAACTGACCAGTAGCGGTTTGACGGTCGATACCTTGGCCGCACAACTCTATGAGCGTCTACTGGACGTTGATCCTTATACTTACCGTCTACTCCCTGAATTAGCCGCCCGTTGGGAAATTCTTGATAATGGCGCTACCTACCGCTTTCATTTGCGCCATAATGTCTCTTTTCAGTCAACAGACTGGTTTACCCCAACCCGTAAAATGAATGCTGACGACGTTATCTTCAGCTTTAAGCGTCTGTTTGATAAACAACACTATTACCATTACGTCAATGGGGGAAATTACCCCTATTTTGATAGTCTCCAGCTTGCTGATTCCATTCAAAGTATCCGTAAGATTAATGAATATACGGTGGAGTTTCGCCTGAATGAACCAGATGCCTCTTTTCTTTGGCACTTGGCAACCCATTACGCCCCGGTACTTTCACAAGAATATGGGCAGCGATTACATGAAATGAACCACCATGAACAAATTGACTGGAAACCTGTCGGCACTGGTCCGTTTATGCTAGAAGACCACCAGACCAGACAATTTATTCGCTTAATTCGCCATGATAACTACTGGAAAGGCAAACCACAGATGCAGCAAATAGTGATTGATGTCGGTGCTGGCGGTACAGGTCGAATGTCTAAACTTTTGACTGGTGAATGTGACGTTTTAGCTTATCCCGCTGCCAGTCAACTCAAAGTCTTACGAGACGATCCCCGCCTGCGTCTGACTTTACGTCCAGGAATGAATATTGCCTATCTTGCCTTTAATACCAATAAGCCCCCTCTTGACCAATTACAAGTTCGACAAGCTATTGCCTACGCAATTAATAACCAACGGCTGATGCAATCGATTTATTATGGAACGGCAGAAACAGCGGCATCAATTTTACCTCGAGCGTCATGGGCTTATGATAATCAAGCTGAAATTACGGAATACAATCCGGAAAAATCTCGTAAAATGCTTAATGATCTTGGACTGAATGGAATGAAACTAAGCTTATGGGTGCCTACTGCTTCTCAGTCTTATAATCCAAGCCCACTAAAAATGGCAGAACTGATTCAAGCTGATTTAGCACAAGTTGGTATTACAATGAGCATCAAGCCCGTTGAGGGCCGCTTTCAGGAAACCAAACTGATGGATAAATCTCACGATATGACACTGTCAGGCTGGTCTACTGACAGTAATGACCCAGACAGTTTTTTCCGGCCATTGTTAAGCTGTGCTGCTATCGCCTCACAGACGAATTTCAGCCATTGGTGTAACCCAATATTTGATAAGATTTTGCAGCAAGCTTTGATTAACCAGCAATTATTATCCCGGATTAAGTATTATCATGATGCTCAAAAAATTCTTGAACAACAATTGCCTGTCTTACCATTAGCTTATTCCCTACGTTTACAGGCTTACCGCTATGATATTAAGGGGCTAATACTTAGCCCATTTGGTAATACCTCTTTCGCGGGTGTTTACCGGGAAAAACAAACCGATAATATTGCTCAAAAGGACGGCAAATGATTATTTACACTCTGCGCCGTTTGCTGTTACTGATTATTACACTATTTTTCCTATCGCTAATTAGCTTTAGCCTCAGTTATTTTACCCCCAATGCACCGCTCAGCGGAGCATCCCTGTTTGATGCTTATACATTCTATTTCCATAGCTTATTACTATGGGATTTTGGTGTATCCAGCATCAATGGTGAACTCATCAACGAACAACTATGGGAAGTCTTCCCTGCCACAATGGAACTCTGTGTTCTGGCTTTCTCTGCCGCTTTACTGGCTGGCATTCCACTAGGCATTATCGCTGGCGTATGGCGTAACAAAACAGCCGATACCGTCATCATCTCCATTGCCTTAATCGGATTTTCTATCCCAATTTTTTGGCTGGCGCTATTATTAACCCTGTTTTTTTCTCTTTATCTTGGCTGGCTACCGGTTTCCGGGCGCTTTGATTTGCTATATCAGATTAATCCTGCGACAGGTTTCTCATTAATTGATGCCTGGTTATCAAAATCACCCTATCGCAATGAGATAATTATTAATGCCATTCAACATCTAATCTTGCCAGTTATTACCCTCGCGGTCGCCCCAACAACTGAAGTTATCCGGCTAATGAGAAACAGCACCGAAGAGGTTTTTAGTGAAAACTATATTAAAGCTGCCACAATCCGTGGCTTATCAAGGCTAACTATTATCCGCCGTCATGTACTGCATAATGCATTACCTCCCATCATTCCGAAATTGGGATTACAATTTTCTACCATGCTGACATTGGCCATGATGACAGAACTGGTATTTAACTGGCCAGGACTTGGTCACTGGCTAGTCAGTGCAATTCGTCAACAAGATTATTCCGCCATTTCTGCGGGGGTCATGGTTGTTGGTACACTCGTTATTTCTGTCAATGTGTTGTCTGATATTATTGGCGCAATAATGACCCCTCTGAAACATAAGGAATGGTATGCCCTTAGATGATTTTTATCGTGAAAAGAAAATGCCGTCGCCGATAAAGGTCATCTGGCGTTTTTTCTATTCTGATACACTGGCAATGACGGGTTTTTATGGGGTACTTATTCTCATTGCCTTAAGTCTACTTGGTAGTTATCTAGCTCCCTATCAGCTTGATCAACAATTTCTTGGTCATCAGCTACTACCACCTTCATGGTCACATCACGGTAATATCGCATTCTTTTTAGGTACCGATGATCTTGGGCGCGACATTCTCAGCCGATTATTGATAGGTACTGCATCCACATTCGGTTCAGCACTGTTAGTAACTGTGGCAGCCGCTTTATGTGGCCTAATCATCGGTTGTTTAGCAGGTATGACACGAGGATTGAAATCCGCCGTACTCAATCATATCCTTGACACGTTACTTTCTATCCCATCGTTATTACTAGCAATTATTGTTGTCGCTTTTGTTGGTGCCAGCTTACAACATGCAATAATCGCTATTTGGCTGGCACTATTACCGCGTATAGTGCGCACTGTTTACAGTGCGGTGCATGATGAATTGGATAAAGAATATGTCATTGCAGCACGTCTGGATGGCGCATCTAATTACCATATTCTATGGTATGCCGTATTACCGAACATTACCGCAGTATTGGTTAACGAGCTAACACGTGCCCTTTCTATTGCCATACTTGATATCGCTTCACTCGGTTTTCTCGATCTTGGTGCTCAACTGCCTTCACCTGAATGGGGGGCTATGTTAGGAGATTCACTGGAGCTCATCTATGTTGCTCCCTGGACCGTTATGCTGCCCGGCGCTGCCATAATGATGAGTGTATTGTTAATAAACTTGCTAGGTGATGGATTACACCGTGCAATTAATTCGGGGGCGGAATAAATGCCATTACTTGATATTCGCAACCTCACGATTGAATTTATGACTGCCAAAGGGCCAGTTAAAGCCGTTGATCGCGTCAGTATTTCACTGATAGAAGGTGAAATACGTGGCTTGGTTGGCGAATCAGGCTCCGGCAAGAGCCTGATTGCCAAAGCGATAAGCGGGGTCACTAAAGACAATCTCAAAGTGACCGCTGACCGCTTCCGCTTCAATGATATTGATCTGCTTCGCCTGACTCCAAGACAACGTCGAAAAGTTATCGGTCACAATATTTCAATGATTTTTCAGGAACCACAATCTTGCCTTGACCCTTCTGAAAATATTGGTCAACAACTTATTCAGGCAATCCCTCGCTGGACTTATAAAGGCCGCTGGTGGCAATGTTTCAATTGGCGTAAACGTCGAGCGATTGAGCTACTCCATCGCGTGGGAATTAAAGATCATAAAGATATTATGAGTAGTTTCCCTTACGAATTAACCGAAGGGGAATGCCAGAAGGTAATGATTGCTATTGCATTAGCTAACCAACCACGTCTACTGATTGCAGATGAACCAACTAATGCGATGGAACCGACCACTCAGGCTCAGATCTTTCGTCTGTTAGCCAGACTGAACCAGAACAATAACACCACCATTCTATTAATAAGCCATGATTTGCAAATAATGAGTAAACTGGTGGATCGCATTAATGTTTTATATTGTGGTCAAACGGTCGAAAGCGCCGCTCCCGATGAATTATTGGTGACACCACACCATCCCTATACACAAGCGTTGAGCCGCGCTATTCCTGATTTTGGTCGCTCTCTACCTCATAAAAGTAGGCTAAATACCTTGCCTGGCGCTATTCCCTCCCTTGAGCATCTGCCAATCGGCTGCCGTTTAGGTCCACGTTGCCCTTACGCACAAAAAACCTGTATTGAAACCCCGCGATTACGAGTAATTAAAAACCATGCTTTTGCCTGCCACTTCCCATTAAATTTGGAGGAGCAATAATGGTGAATACTCTGTTGGAAGTCAGAAACTTGGCTAAAACTTTCCGCTATCGTACCGGTTTCTTTCATCGCCAGCATCTTGATGCAGTGAAACCTGTCAGTTTTACTTTAAAGACAAAACAGACACTGGCGATTATTGGTGAAAATGGCTCAGGGAAATCCACACTGGCAAAAATGCTTTCAGGTGTCATGGAACCCACCTCCGGCGAAATTATCATCGAAGGTCATAAACTTGCTTATGGCGATTACAGTTATCGCAGTCAACGTATTCGCATGATATTTCAGGACCCAAGTACATCGTTAAACCCGCGTCAACGTATTGGACAAATCCTTGATATCCCTCTTCTACTCAATACAGAACTAAATACTACGGAGCGAGAAAAACGAATTAACCAAACATTGCGGCAAGTTGGCTTGTTACCGGACCACGCTAATTATTATCCACATATGTTAGCCTCAGGCCAGAAACAGCGGGTAGCACTAGCACGTGCATTGATCTTACAACCTCAGATTATTATCGCTGATGAAGCACTTGCATCACTCGATATGTCTATGCGTTCCCAAATAATTAATCTAATGTTGGAACTACAGGAGAAACAAGGCATCTCTTATCTCTATGTTACCCAGCACCTTGGAATGATGAAACATATCAGCGACCAAGTACTGGTAATGCATCAGGGAGAAGTCGTTGAGCGGGGAAATACAGCAGAAGTGCTGGCTGCTCCTCTACATGATATAACTCGACGTCTGATCGCCAGCCATTTTGGTGAACCACTCACTGCTGATACCTGGCGACATGATATGCTTTAAGATATGCTTTAAGATATACAAAACCTTAATCACTGCTCGGAGCAGCCTGCAAAATACAGCATATTTCTCTCTAGCGTGATAGAATCACTAGGTTTGTTAACAATAAAACGTCATATTGATATTGTTTTTGTGAGCAATTCTAATCCATTAATATCAATTAATGACGTTATCACACTAAGGATACTGTTATGGGCTTTATGACCGGTAAGCGCATTCTGATCACTGGCGTAGCCAGTAAACTCTCCATCGCTTATGGTATTGCAAAAACAATGCATGACCAAGGCGCTGAGTTGGCTTTCACTTATCAAAATGACAAGTTGAAACTTCGTGTAGAAGAATTCGCTGAATCCCTCAATTCTACTATTACTTTGCCTTGCGATGTGACTGAAGATGAAAGCATTGAAGCCCTGTTCACTGAGTTAGGCAAAGTCTGGCCAAAATTCGATGGTTTTGTTCACTCCATTGGATTTGCACCTGCTGATCAACTGGATGGTAATTATGTGGATACAATTACCCGCGAAGGCTTTCAAATCGCGCACGATATCAGTTCTTACAGTTTTGTTGCTCTGGCAAAGGCTTGCCGTGAAATGCTGAACCCAAATTCTGCTTTGCTGACACTCTCCTATCTAGGAGCAGAACGTTCAATCCCTAACTATAACGTCATGGGTCTGGCAAAAGCCTCCCTGGAAGCTAATGTTCGTTATATGGCTAACGCTATGGGTGTTGAAGGTATTCGTGTCAACGGTATTTCTGCTGGCCCTATCCGTACTTTAGCCGCTTCCGGCATCAAAGATTTTCGGAAGATGCTGGCTCACTGTGAATCCGTCAACCCAATTCGCCGCACTGTAACAACTGAAGATGTTGGTAACGCTGCGGCATTTCTGTGCTCAGATCTGTCCGGTGGTATTACCGGCGAAATTCTGCATGTTGACGGCGGCTTCAGCATTACAACAATGAATGAACTGGAATTGCAACAATCTAATTAATGATCAATCCAATTAATGATCATTGACTTTTAGTTTATAATGCCCGAAAAAACCACTTTTCGGGCATTATATTATGGATAAAAAACAAATTAATCACTTAATTAAATTGTCACTAACAGGTAAAAATTAATTTTAAATTAAAATATCAGAACCATTTAAGAGATTAATTAAACCCTTTGTAATTAAAGAGTTAAATGATATAGCATTATAATTATTTTACTGAAATAAAAAATATCATTCTGTTTCCTTGCACTAATTATCAATCTGTCCTTTAATATAGTTAAAGACTTAACTTTTATAAAATTAATATTTAAAAAATAAAATATTTTATCTTTATAATATTTTCGGCTCAAATATTATATTGCATATTCTTTACCTTTTAATAGTTTTTATTATTTTAGCAAGGTACATAAAATGAAAAATGATTTTTTAATTATATCCAATATGTTTAAATCGATTACTAATATAAAATTACCAAAATGTCTGAAAAATCATGACCCATTACAAGAGATTGAAACTTGTTGGTATGAATTTAGCAAATCATTATCTGGCTGGCCCTCAGCACTGGAAAACTATGAGCATGCATATAATTTTGATGAACAAGATATTGATAGGATTACTCGTAATATACATAAAGCAACGACTTATTTAGGATCACTTAGCTGCGGGTATTTAGGTCATGGTTATGTTACCAAGGTAAGCGATGCATTGAAAGAAATTGAATTAGATTTTGTCAAGGTGAATGATTTTATCTCAAAATTACCACAACTCTTTGAAATAACTAAAATTGACTTTGAGAGAATGAAAAGTTTCGCAGGAAAAACTCACATAAAAATCCAACAATTATTAAAGAACATTCCCAATGGGGAAGATAAAAAACAAATATATAAAATTTCTTCATTGATAGAGGAAATTACTTTAAATATATCGGATATTTCATTTAGTTTTGAAAATATAAATAATTCAGTCAATAGACTTAACGAACAAATTAAAACAATTAATAACATTTACAATAAATTAATTGAGAGCTTTCACAAAGAAAACAAAAGAGAAATATTCACAAGAGATTATAAACAATGCATGGTAATTTTCAGCGATTTTACAAACAAATTTAATTTATTTTTCTATGATCACAAATCATTCAGCAAAAATAACATATTAATTATTTTATAGCCAATATAAAATAAATATCTGAAATTATCAATAATCCCTATTATTCATTCAGTTCAATATAATTAGTTGCAAAATATGCAATATGGTACTAAATATTGGGTGGTTTTGGATAAATAATTCCATCCAAAATTACCCCTAAATTTCGCCATTTACGCAGTTAATTTTGCTAGAAACATTATAAAAATCCAGATGAATTATCATATATACCCAATAGATTTCAAGATGGATCGCGACGGCAAGGGAGCGAATCCCCGGGAGCATAGAGAACTATGTGACCGGGGTGAGTGAGTGCAGCCAACAAAGAGGCAACTTGAAAGATGACGGATATATAAGAAAAGAGGTAACAAGAAGCTGATAATGATATAATCAGCTAATCTTATATCGGTTTAATTATCAGTTTGATATAACATATTTTCATGTGTCGTGGTAATATATATTAGGGCTATGATAAATGCCCTACTGAGTTCCTTTGTTCTATTGTATCTGTTACCGGAAATTTTTAAGGAGCGACATATGAAACTTTATTACCAACCAGGAGCTTGTTCCCTATCTCCTCACATCATACTCCGTGAAGCAGGACTTGATTTCAGCATTATTAAAGTTGATCTGAAAACCAAAAAAACAGAGAATGGCGACGATTTCCTCGCAGTTAACCCTAAAGGCCAGGTGCCAACCCTCCTACTAGACAACAATGATATCCTTACAGAAGGATCTGTTATCGTTCAATATATTGCAGACCAGAAACCGGACAAGCAATTGATTGCACCTGCCGGAACCATGGAACGATATCATCAACTTGAATGGCTTAGCTATGTTTCCAGTGAAATCCATAAAGGATTTTCACCACTGTTTTTACCAGGAACACCAGAAAATTATTTCCCAATTGTTATTAATAACTTGCTGAGGAAATTTACTTATGTGGATGAAGTATTAGCAAAACAACCATATATTACCGGAAATCATTTTACTGTTGCTGATGCCTATTTATTTACTGTTAGTAATTGGGCACCTTTGGTTAAAGTGGATTTATCCAATCTGTTACATCTTAAAGCCTATCAGATAAGGATTGCAGAACGTCCAAATGTTCGTGATGCATTAAAAGCTGAAGGGTTAATTTGATTAACAGATAATACAAACCGTTCCACATGCAATACCCGTGGAACGGTTAAATATATCAATCCAGTTGTGTCGCACAGAATTTATGGTCAGGCGCTACCATTCTATCTTGAGCAGCTACAATCTGTAATTCATATTCATCCATATCTTTGGTTGTTATCATAACTTCATAAACTGCGGCAGCAACATGCTCAAGAGCCGTCTGTAAAGATTTACCTTTTAATAGATTAACTAATAACAAACCGCTGGTTAAGTCACCAACCCCAACTGGCTGACGCTCGCCAAAATCCACCAAAGGCCGACTAACATGCCAGCTATGTTCCTGAGTCACTAATAACATTTCAAAACGATCAGTCCGGTAACCAGCACGGCTAAGGTGCTTAACCAGTACGATATCCGGCCCTTTTTCGCACAGAGTTCTGGCGGCTGTAACTGCCTGCTCTACATTAGTCACTTTCTGCATACTGAGCGTTTCAAGCTCCAGTAAATTCGGCGCAATGACATCACTCGCAGGAAGAGCCTTTTCACACAAAAATTCAGCAACTCCAGGAGCAACGATACAACCTTTTTCTGGATGTCCCATAACGGGATCACAAAAATACCAAGCATCAGAATTCGCAGCTTTTACCCGCTTCACGATATCAATGATATGGTTTCCCTGCTCCGGTGAGCCAATGTACCCACTCAACACCGCATTACAGGATTTTAGCTGTTCAATTTCTTCAATGCCCTGAACGACTTCTGTAAGATGACCCGCAGGCATAACACACCCCTTCCATTGTGCATATTGGGTGTGATTTGAAAACTGCACTGTATTCAACGGCCAGACGTTTACTCCCATCCGACGCATAGGAAATTCCGCAGCGCTGTTACCAGCGTGCCCAAAAACAACATGAGATTGAATTGAAAGGATATTTTTCACAATGGTGGCCTATGTTTTTTATTCTGGCTTCTATTTGTAAAATAAGAATCATAGTAAGAAAGGGCAACGTTAGTTACCGTTGCCCGTTATGCTATGCAATATCGGTTATTTCCAGCAAATTAAACAATCGTGTTTTTTACCACGACGCAATAATGTGTAACGACCGAACAGACAGTTGCTGTCAGTAAACACATACTCAGGTTCAGATTGTTTTTCACCATTAACGGCTACCGCATTGGAACTAATCATAGTACGAGCCTGCCCACGGGAAGGTACTAACCCAGCACTAACCAGAGCCTGTTGTAAATCTGCTCCTTTTTCCAACTCGATTACTGGCATACCATCCTGTGCCAATTGAGCAAAATCAGCTTCAGTCAAATCAGCAACAGCACCGGAGAACAGGCTTTCTGTAATACGTTTAGCCGCTGCCAATCCTTCTTCACCATGCACCATCCCGGTGACTTGTTCTGCCAATACATACTGGGCACGAGGGGCCTTACCGCTGTTTTTATCCTCTTCTTCCAAAGCATCAATATCTTCAAGACTCATAAAGGTAAAGAATTTAAGGAAACGATAAACATCAGCATCTGCGGTGTTGATCCAGAATTGATAGAATTTGTATGGACTGGTTTTCTTAGGGTCCAACCAAACAGCACCACCTTCGGTTTTACCAAATTTAGTGCCATCAGATTTAGTGATCAACGGGACAGTCATACCAAATACTTGTTTCTGGTTGATACGACGGGTTAAATCAATACCAGAAGTAATATTCCCCCACTGGTCAGAACCACCGATCTGCAATTCAACGTCATGTTCTTCATTCAGACGTACAAAATCATATGATTGCAGCAGGTTATAAGAAAACTCAGTAAAAGAAATACCAACATCATCACGGTTCAAACGTTGTTTAACCGCTTCTTTGTTAATCATCTGGTTAACTGAGAAATGCTTGCCGATATCACGCAGGAAAGTCAAAACATCCATGCCGCCAAACCAGTCATAATTATTGGCTGTTTTAGCGCTGTTTTCACCACAATCAAAATCTAAGAAAGGTGAAACCTGTCTGCGGATCTTTTCTACCCACTCTTTGACAGTATCCGCAGTATTTAATTTACGCTCAGTGGCTTTAAAACTTGGATCACCAATCAAACCCGTGGCCCCACCGACTAATGCCACAGGTTTATGCCCAGCCAGCTGGAATCGTTTTAAACACAGCAAGGGAACCAGATGCCCCAAATGCAAGCTGTCGGCTGTCGGATCGAAACCGCAATAGAGGGAGACAGGGCCTTGCGCCAGTCTCTCCGCTAACGCATTCTCATCCGTCACCTGGGCAATGAGGCCCCGCTCTTGCAGTTGTTTTATCAGGTTATTGCTAGACATTAATGACTCCATCAGTTTGTGTATTTATCTGTTGTATACCCGTTATCTTTCAAGTTGCCTCTTTGTTGGCTGCACTCACCCCGGTCACAGAGTTATCTATACTCCTCATCTTTCAAGCTGCTGCTTTGTTGGCTGCGTTCACTTACCCCAGTCACATAGTTATCTATGCTCCTGGGGATGCGTTCTCTTGCCGCCGCACTGCAACTTGAAATCTATTGGGTATAGGCTCCCGGGGATTCGCTCCCTTGCCGTCGCGATACATCTTGAAATCCATTGGGGATATAATAAGTCGCTGCTTAAAAAAGTATGGCATAGCATAAAACGCCACTATTATAAGTGCCAGTATTAAAAATGATAATCCACGATTTATGGTGCAAGCCTGTCAATATGCCAGCCATCACCTTCTCGTTGATAAATAAACCGATCATGCAACCGGTTTGCACCACCTTGCCAAAACTCAACAGAATCAAAGGTCACTCTAAACCCCCCCCAAAAACTAGGTAAAGGAACCTCACCATTCAGGAATTTCTGTTTCAGTTCGAGAAATTTTCCCTCCAAAATACCTCGCGTGGAAATACGGGAAGACTGTTGCGAGGCCCATGCTGCAATCTGACTATCTTTAGGGCGGCTATGGAAGTATTTCAGCGCTTCAATAGAAGAAAGACGTTCAGCTTTACCAAGGAAAGAGACTTGCCTTTCCAGAGGATACCAAGGGAAATGAAGGCTAATTTTGTTATTCTGAGCCAAATGTTTTGCTTTCCGGCTACCCAAATTTGTATAAAAAACCAGTCCATTTGCATCAAAATGCTTCAATAAAACAATACGTTGATACGGTTGACCATGCTCATCCACTGTAGCTATACACATTGCCGTTGGATCACTGAGTTTGGCTTCATATGCCTGCTTCAACCAACGCTCAAAAAGCTCAATAGGTTCTTTGGTCAAATCCTTACGTCTTAACCCACCACGAATATATTCACGACGTGATTCTGCAACATTGAATTCATTATGCTCTGACATTATGTAGCTCTGCTTATCACTCATCAAATACCAGACAGCTTATCATTGTTATTGATTAGTAACAGGATAAATTGCCCCTAAAATAGTTTCAGCGCTAGCACCAGTAACAGAAGGTAAATTCCCCGGAGCACCCGACATCGTACGGAATGCTAACCAGGCAAATGCCAATGCTTCCATATCATCACCAATAAGACCATATTTATCTGTCGGACACACTTCTGTTCCTGGCAATAATGCAGAAAGTCGGCTCATTATTAGTGGGTTATGGGCACCACCGCCACAAACCATCAGACGCTCACATCCACCACTCAACATGATTTGCTGTGACACAGACACCGCAGTCAGCTCAGCCAATGTTGCCTGAACATCCACAGGCAATATATCCGGATAGTTAGCTAATTGCGCCTCCAACCAACTCATATTGAAATACTCTCGGCCTGTACTTTTAGGAGCTGGTCGTGAGAAGTAATTATCAGAAAGCATTTGTCTGAGTAAACTATTATTAACCATCCCTTCTCGTGCCCATTGAGCATCTTTATCATAAGGTTTTTTCTGATGACGCCATACCCAGCTATCCATCAACATATTACCTGGACCTATGTCATACCCTTTGACTAACGACCCTGGCAATAAAGTCGTTATGTTAGCAATGCCACCAATATTGAGAATTATCCTTCGTTCTGTCGGATGGCCTAATACAGCGAAATGAAAAGCAGGAACTAATGGTGCTCCCTGCCCGCCATACGCCATATCCCGCCGACGAAAATCACCAATAGTAGTAATCCCGGTTAACACTGCTATACGGTTATTATCACCGAGTTGCATGGTAAACGGAGTTTGGCTATCTGGCTCATGCCAAACAGTCTGACCATGACATCCCACCGCTGTGATATCGCTTGCAGTTAACCCTGTTTTATCTAATAAACCTTGTACTGCTTCAGCAAATAAAGAACCAAGTTCATAATCTAATCGGCCTATTGCAGATAATGTTGTTTGCTGTCCCTGGCAAACCGCAAGAACTTTTTGTTTCAATTCATAAGGGAATAAATGTGAATAACTGGCTTGCTGAGCAACAACTTTATCATTGATTGCTGCAAGTACCACATCAACCCCATCCAGACTTGTACCCGACATTACACCAATATAGCGACCTGACTTCATAACCATTATTTTGCCTTCCTGCTTAGAATCTGCCTTGATAAAATCAGAAACCATGTTAGTTAATAACTATAAAGCGCGGTGGTTTTAGCTGTATATGGTTAATGGGAAAACAAAGGAATAAAACCTGAGTTTTGGAAACAACTTCACAAAAAATGCTGAATTTCTCATTAATAGCTATTTCTTTTAAAAATCTCTATTGACGTTTAATATGTGTTGAGTACTAGATTGTTAATGTACTGATATTCTACTCAAATAAATTTTTCACTACTTGTTGCCAATGCCGGTTGTTAGCCTGGTTGCTTATAAGCTATCAGATTTCCGCAGTCAGGCATCGAAATTAGGAGTTACTATGTTGAAGCATTTCTTAGTTAGCGCAGTTGCAGTCGCTTCATTATCAGGCTGTGTTAATACCGATTCCCTTTCTGGAGATACATATACTGCCGGACAAGCTAAACAGGTTCAAACTGTTTCTTACGGTACCGTTGTTTCCGTCCGTCCTGTCAATATTCAGGCGAGCAGTAATGAGAATGTATTAGGTGCGATTGGGGGTGCAGTTCTTGGTGGTTTGGTTGGTAATACTATTGGAGGGGGTAGTGGCAACACATTGGCAACAGCCGCTGGTGCGATTGCTGGTGGTGTTGCAGGTCAAAACGTTCAAGGTGCACTCAACACAACGAAAGGCGTAGAACTGGAAATTCGCCGGGACAGTGGTGAGAGCATCATTGTCGTTCAAAAGCAAGGAAAAACCGTCTTTAGTAAAGGTCAACGGGTAAGAATCGCAGGCCAGGGTAGTAATATTACTGTTTCTCCTAGACAATAAATCAATAAGAAAACCGTGACTTAGTTTTTTAAGTCGCGGTCTTCTTTCATTTGGTTAACACTTCATGAATACCATAATGACTATCTACTTTGTAACTGGATAATATTTTGCTCTAGTCTTTGAACTAAAGTGGAAAGAAAAGCAAGTTCCTCTTGTGTAATACCTTCCAGAATCTCATTTCTTGTGGACGCAATGACACCATCTAGCTCCCTAATAACAGATGCAGAGTCTTCAGTTAACTTGATTCTTTTTGCACGACGATCATTAGCACAAGTGTGCCTGGTGATAAGTCTTTTTTCCTCAAGCTGATCTAATGTCCTTACCAAAGATGGTTGCTCAATACCGATAGCTTTCGCCAACTGTATCTGAGATTGCTCCTGTGGTAACCGGCTAATATTGTATAACGTTACCCAATGAGTCTGAGTTAATTCCAATGGCTTTAAACGATAGTCAATTAAAGCACGCCAAATACGGACTAACCGTGCCAGATCTGATCCCAATGTCGATTCCAATTGCCCCTCCTTAAATAACTAGCCTATTAAACATAACAGCCAAATTTTTCTAAATCAGGCTAATTAGCCTTAAAAAGTATATATAACTTTTACACAATCACAGTAAATTCTTAATAACTAACTAATTCAGGTAACTATAACCAATAACAACAAAATTTAAATTAAACTCAAAGTAAAACAATCAACATACAATATCTTAACCATAAAAACCATCATAACTATGGATACAGACAAATAGAAACCAATAAATATCATTCAATACTTTATTCCAAACACTATAAGGATAGCTGTCATCTAAATGCTAATCTATCTATTTTTACATCAATATTGTCTTTATTTTACATTTGTCACACAATCAAACTAAAAATTCCATTTTAAACATAAGGTTATATGGACAACCAAAATAAGAGCAATGAATTTTTCCGATAAGCAATAAATAAGAAAATAACAAACAAAATACACTAAATTGTAGTAGAACATTTATAGCTTAGCCAAAATATAACCCTATATAAGTAAGTCATTGAATTGTTAATTCCAATAACTTCAAAGAATCGCTAATTAAAATAGTGATGGCTGTTCAGGTCTTTCTTCATCTGGCTGATGGAATGTTCTCAATGTACGTAAATATCTTTGCCGACAAAGTCTCAATACTTCGCGTTTTTGCTCATCCGTCATTTTCATCCAATTAAATCTTTCTTCCCGACTACGATAGCACCCCCGACAAAAGCCCCGCTCATTAGCCTGGCAAATTCCTCGACAAGGGCTGGGAATAGCAAAAAACTCTAGTTGCTCAGCCATCACATCCCCTTTCCTATACATTTCATATACTATGTTTAATTATAAACCTAAATAAGAATAAATTATAATTATGGATAAATTGAACTGTAACCGTAAGACACGTTATAGTTAGTGGTTTTTGTGCGGGCTACCGCACAAAAACACAAGAAAAACCATTAAATTAGAGGTAATTATGCGTTTACTCCATACCATGATCCGCGTTGGTGATTTACAACGCTCCGTTAATTTTTATACTGAAGTCTTAGGAATGCGCCTACTGCGCGTCAGTGAAAATACAGAATATAAATACTCACTCGCCTTCGTTGGCTATGCTGATGAAAGCGAGGGAGCCGTGATTGAATTAACTTATAACTGGGGAGTTGATAGTTATGAGATGGGAAATGCATTTGGTCACGTAGCATTAGGTGTCGATGATGTTGCAGCAACTTGCGAACGGATTCGCAAAGCTGGCGGGAATATCACCCGTGAAGCAGGCCCAGTAAAAGGGGGAACAACTATTATTGCTTTCGTTGAAGATCCCGATGGCTATAAAATTGAACTTATTGAAAACAAAAATGCCAGTAACGCTCTGGGTAACTCAATCTGATGTCTGATAAAAAAGAGCCAAACGTCCTTAGTGGACGTTTTCGAGGTTATTATCCTGTAGTCATTGATGTTGAAACTGGCGGCTTTAATGCCAAAACGGATGCATTACTTGAAATTGCCGCTATAACACTGAAGATGGATGATGACGGCTGGATAACACCCGACGAATCACTTCATTTCCATATTGAACCATTTGCAGAGGCTAATCTTGAACCCGCAGCGCTGGAATTTACCGGAATTGATCCGTCAAATCCGCTACGTGGAGCAGTGAGCGAATACGAAGCTTTACATGCCATTTTTAAGATGGTTCGTAAAGGCATAAAAAACAGTCACTGTAATCGGGCAATTATAGTGGCTCACAATGCTAATTTTGATCACAGTTTTGTTATGGCCGCTGCGGAACGCACCAAACTAAAACGAAACCCATTTCATCCATTTGCAACTTTTGATACAGCGGCTTTAGGTGGTTTGGTTTTAGGACAAACGATTCTGGCAAAAGCCTGCATCGCAGCTGGGGTTTCTTTCGACAATAATCAGGCTCACAGCGCCTTATACGATACTAACCGTACTGCCGAGTTATTCTGTGAAATAGTTAACCGCTGGAAACGACTTGGTGGCTGGCCATTAACCACAGAAATAGAGGAAAATGCCTAATCAAGTAGTGCCAATGAGCCGAACTTATTGACATTATGATTATGTGCAGCAGGAATATCATTGATGCTCTTACCACTATAACCTAATTATAAACCAACAGAATTACAATTAACTATATGATTAATATAATTAAATGTAATTTATAACGATAATTATCTCCCCATACATCAAAATATGGGGAGATAGCAGTCCGTGGGTAATTGAATAATTACTCTGCGGCGTTCTCGCCCTGAGAACGGTATTTATCAGCAGCTTCTTTAATTAATGTTTGTAACTCACCACGCTGAAACATTTCAATTATAATATCGCATCCACCAACCAACTCACCCTCAACCCAAAGCTGAGGAAAAGTTGGCCAGTTAGCATATTTTGGCAATTCTGCGCGAATCTCTGGATTTTGCAAAATATCTACGTAAGCAAAACGTTCACCACATGCAGATAAAGCCTGAACAGCCTGTGCAGAAAAGCCACAATTTGGTAATTTAGGAGAACCTTTCATATACAGCAGAATTGGATTCTCGTTAATTTGGCGCTCAATCTTCTCAATAGTCGTCATTTTTATTTCCTTTAAATCAACAGTATGCTGAAGTCAACATCGTCACAATATTGGCGGAGAATACCATTTTCTTTCACCAATATGCATCCTGATATTTTCTTATCCAAGAGCAAATGGCATCTTTTTCACTGTTATTTATCGTAGAAGTTATTAAGATAATTAAACAAAAATAGCCATACAATAATTAGCTTATATTTGCTCTTCACCATGCTTTATCCTACTTAATGCATGATTTAAAGAGCTATACCCTATGGACTTCAAGTTTGCTGGGAACTCTCTGGAAGAGATTATCAGAACTTCTGAAGGTGGCATTTTCAACAATGCTGCTCAAGTTTAGAATCATACTTTTTACTGGCACTGCTTGTCTCCAAATGGCGGTGGAGAACCAACAGGTAAAATCGCTGAAGTTATTAATAAATCATTCGGTTCTTTTACAGAATTCAAACAGCAGTTTACCGACGCAGCGGTGAAAAATTTTGGTTCCGGTTGGACTTGGCTGGTTAAGAAAACTGATAGCAGTCTGGCTATTGTGAATACGTCTAATGCAGCACCGCCCTTGACTTCTTCTGATAAACCAATATTGACTGTTGATGTTTGGGAACACGCATATTACATCGATTATCGTAATGCACGCCCTAAATATCTGGAAAGTTTCTGGGCATTGGTTAACTGGAAATTCGTTGAAGAAAACCTGGCTTAATAGCTATTTATTCAACTAATTACCACTCGCTCTAGCATTAAGGGCAGATGATCCATTCAAGCCATCTGCCCTATTTCCTGTTAACATAAAGCTCGATTTCTCTATACCCGTCATCTTTCAAGCTGCTGCTTTGTTGGCTGCGTTCACTTACCCCAGTCACATCGTTATCTATGCTCCTGGGGATGCGTTCTCTTGCCGCCGCACTGCAACTTGAAATCTATTGGGTATATACCACTTAATCAATTCAAAATATCAGGCAAAAATTAAGCAAAGAGCAGCAAAAATGACAATCATCACCAACGTGCTCACCGCAGTCAATAAACCAAGCTTTAAATCAGTATCCATAGCGTCTCCTCAAAATAAAAGTTTATAGCCCCCAAACCCTTTCATTGGTATGGCTAATTATCCTTACAGAAAGGAAAAAGCATAAAATAGCGATTACCGGCTATTTTATAACATTGATTATTGCTTTCACTTTTGAGCCAGATCAGACAAAATTCGAAGTTTATCGATAAAGAATTGCCACGCTCCCTATGTATCAAAGATACTGGCAAACAATTAACAAAGATTTATAAATTTAGACCAAAAGGTCAGGAGTCTTTTATCTCATGGCAACGATCAAAGATGTGGCTAAACACTCTGGCGTTTCAACCACTACCGTATCCCATGTTATTAATAAAACCCGTTTTGTCGCCGAAGATACTAAGGCTGCGGTTTGGGCTGCTATTAAAGAGCTGAATTATTCACCCAGCGCAGTTGCTCGCAGTCTGAAGGTTAACCACACCAAATCGATCGGTTTACTGGCAACGTCCAATGAAGCCCCCTATTTTGCTGAAATCATTGAAGCCGTTGAAAATAGTTGTTACAGCAAAGGCTATACGTTGATTTTATGTAACTCACACAACAATATTGATAAACAGAAAGCCTATTTAGCCATGCTGGCACAAAAGCGTGTGGATGGCTTACTGATTATGTGTTCAGAATATCCGGAACAGCTGTTAGGAATGCTGGAAGATTATCGCAATATCCCGATGGTCGTCATGGATTGGGGGCAAGCCAGAGGTGACTTCACTGATACTATTATTGACAACGCATTTCACGGCGGTTATCTCGTTGGTCGTTATCTTATTGAACGAGGCCATCGAGATATTGGTGCGATCCCTGGCCCCTTGGCACGAAATACTGGTGGTGGCCGCCATCAAGGATTCTTGAAAGCATTAAAAGAAGCCTGCATCCCAATCAGAGAAGAATGGATTGTTCAGGGAGATTTTGAGCCTGAATCGGGTTATAAAGCCATGCATCAAATTCTCAATCAAAAACAGCGTCCAACTGCGGTTTTCTGCGGTGGGGATGTTATGGCCATGGGCGCTATTTGTGCTGCGGATGAATTAGGATTACGAGTCCCACAGGATATTTCGGTGATCGGTTATGATAATGTACGCAATGCCCGTTATTTCTCGCCAGCATTAACAACCATTCATCAACCCAAAGAACGTTTGGGGCAAATGGCCTTTTCCATGTTACTGGACAGAATAGTCAATAAACGTGAAGATGCACAAATCATTGAAGTACATCCACGTTTGGTTGAACGCCGCTCCGTCGCGGATGGCCCATTTATCGACTATCGTCGTTAATTTGCCTTACTCCTCCTGAAGCCATTCAGCATTAAGCGTTTCACTATCGCCAAGATAGCCGAGAAGCCAACTTAATGCCGGAGAATGGCTATTTTGCGCCCATGTCAGACAGCACGGACTATCTGGCAAAGGCTGTACCAATTCCAATGCTTCCAGCTTTTTCTGCCGAATGAGCGGCATTGCCCTGTGCTTTGGCACCATTCCCACACATAACCCTTCATGCAAACAATCCAAGCCAGACTCCCAATCAGGGACGACTAATCTGCGCTGATTGTCCAAAGTCCAAGTGTCACGCTTCGGTAAATTTCGGGAGGTATCTTCAAGACACAAACTTGGATAAGGTCGCATCTGATTATCAGACAGCGGACCGGGCAATTGAGCCAAAGCATGACCCGCGCTTACTACACATAGCCAAGGCATAAATCCCATATCTTTAAAACTGAACCTTGCCCCTACTGGCGCAACCCGGGTTGCGCCGATTGCAACATCAACCCGACCATCCACCAATGCATCCCATACACCATTAAACACTTCCTGATGGATAAAAAGTTCCACATCAGGAAAATGATGATAAAAATCAAGAATAAGCTGCCGACTACGTTCTGGTTTAACCACCCGGTCAATAGCAATACTGAATTGCCCTCTCCAACCATTTGCAACCTGTTGGCATTGATGACGAGTGTCAATCATCTTTTTGATAACAGCACGGGCCTCTTTGATGAAAATACTACCAGCCTCGGTTAATTCTACATCCCGATGGCGGCGCTCAAATAGCGGAACTGCAAGCCATTCTTCTAGTTGCCTTATTGTATAACTGACAGCAGAAGGAACACGATGAAGTTCCGATGCCGCAGCACTAAAACTCCCCGTTCTGGCAACAGCATCCACAACTTCAAGTGAATATTCTGACCACATAATTTTACCTTTCAATTTTTTTCACAGCATTATGCAAATATTACCGTTTCACAAGTAAAAATCACGGCATATAGAATACGTACAAATATTCTTATCTACTTACCACAGCAAGCTATTTCAATCATGACATCCAAAGAGAGTAATCAAATGAAAAACTCAAGTCAGTTCATGTTCTACCTTGCAGGCTTGAGTATGCTAGGTTATCTGGCTATTGATATGTATCTGCCCGCTTTCGGCTCTATGCAACAAGAATTAGGTACGTCGGCAGGAGCAATCAGTGCCAGCCTGAGCATCTTTCTTGCAGGTTTTGCCTTTGCTCAGCTTCTATGGGGACCTCTTTCCGATCGCTTTGGAAGAAAGCCTATCATCATCATCGGGTTATCAATATTTTCTATTAGCTGTCTGGGCATGATTTGGATAACAGACGCCTCTCAACTTTTAGTGTTGCGTTTTATCCAAGCCGTAGGTGTTTGTTCAGCTGCTGTCTCATGGCAAGCACTCGTTATTGATCGTTATGATAGCAATCGTACCAAACGCGTTTTTGCAACGATTATGCCTCTGGTTGCCCTTTCCCCTGCTCTGGCGCCTTTGATGGGAGCCTGGCTGTTACAACATGGCGGTTGGCGCATAATCTTCCTGGTATTAATGGCAATGACACTCTTGCTACTGTTATCGACTCTATTCCTGCAAGAAAATCGTAGAAAGAGTCAGGCTCAAACTCAGACGAGTAATGTATCTTTCTTTACGTTACTTAGATCACCGATGTTCAGTGGCAATGTTCTAATATTTGCATCATGCAGCGCTGGCTTTTTTGCCTGGTTAACAGGCTCGCCTGTTATTCTTAGTGAGATGGGATATAACCCGAATGACATAGGTCTGAGTTACGTACCACAAACATTGGCCTTTATGATAGGTGGTTATGGGTGCCGCAGCATTTTAACTAAAATAAAAAGTGAGATTGTTTTCCCTTATCTATTGGCTGGTTATGCTGTCAGCATGATTGCACTGTATTTCATTGCAAAATTCAGCGAACCCACCCTGCTTATAATCCTGATACCTTTCTGTTTTATGGCAGCAATGAATGGTGCTTCATATCCGATAGCGGTAGCAAATGCTTTATCCGCTTATCCACAAGACAGTGGAAAAGCAGCAGCATTGCAAAATACTCTTCAATTAGGGCTTTGTTTTATTGCTAGTCTGATTGTTTCAGCATTTATCGACAATCCACTTATCGGTAATCCATTGGTATCAACAACAGCGGTTATGGCTTCAACCATTGTGTTAATGTCATTAGGATATTTTATACAGTGGAAAAAAAAACCTGACCGCCGCATGCAAGCTACTGAACAACATTCCTGACATTAATCAAAGTATTAATCAAATAAAGACTGTTAATATTCAATTAATTACAGTCTTTATTTATTAATTGATGAAACAATTCTACGCTTTTATACTCATACTAATTCCTTATTCTAAATTCTGATAATCTGGAATTTGAGGTTTTCAGGAGCAATGGCTGCTCTGATTAAACTTATGGATTAGTCACCTTTAGGGTTTTTCGCTTTAACGTTTTGCATCTTGCGTTCTCGCATTCTGCTTTAATTAGCTAAAACGAGCTCCTCAATAATTCCATCACCTTAACGTTGGAGAGTATATGAGTTCATCCTATATCGAAAACCAGCAAGTCGTCACTAACTCCTGGCAGAAGATTGCCAATGAAATGCTACAAGAAGCAGGTATACAGGTTAATGGTCACAATCCTTATGATATCCAAGTAAAAAATCCTGACTTCTATAAAAGAGTTTTACAGCAGGGATCAATGGGATTAGGTGAAAGCTATATGGATGGCTGGTGGGATTGTGAACGGTTAGATATTTTCTTTTATCGCGTTTTACTCGCTGGATTAGAAAATAAAATGCCTAATAGCCTCAAAGACATACTAAAAATCGCAATAACCCGTTTGCGTAATCTGCAAACCCCAAAACGGGCATGGATTGTAGGTCATAAACATTATAATTTAGGTAATGATCTTTTCACCCGTATGCTTGACTCTCATATGCAATATTCCTGTGGATACTGGAAGCAAGCTGAAACACTGGAACAAGCTCAACTTGCTAAGTTGAAACTCATTTGCGAGAAATTAGAACTCTCTCAAGGGATGACCCTGCTGGATATTGGTTGTGGTTGGGGAGGATTATCCGCTTATGCTGCAAAAAACTATGGTGTTTCCGTAACAGGTGTAACCATCTCTACGGAACAGCAGAAATATGCACAGGAACAATGTACTGATCTGGACGTAAACATTATTCTGACAGATTATCGGAAATTACATCAGCAGTTCGACAGGATTGTTTCTGTCGGTATGTTTGAACACGTCGGGCCTAAGAATTATTCAATTTACTTCAAGGTTGTTAAAAGAAACCTGAAACCTGATGGCTTATTCCTGTTGCATACCATTGGTTCCAGCAGAGATAAAATCAGTGCTGATCCGTGGGTTAGCAAATATATTTTCCCTAATGGCTGTATACCTTCTATTGAACAAATAGCACATACTAGTAAAAGCCGTTTTGTTATGGAAGATTGGCATAATTTTGGAGCGGATTATGACCGCACATTGATGGCCTGGTATGAAAGATTTATTGCCAGTTGGCCTGAAATACAAGATAGTTATAGTCCAAGATTTAAACGTATGTTCAGCTATTACCTAAATGCTAGCGCAGGTGCATTTCGTGCCCGCGATATTCAACTATGGCAGATAATGTTCAGTCAAAAAGGTATTGAAGGTGGATTACGAGTCTCCCGATAATTAATTAAAGGCTACAGTGGAATACCGCTGTAGCTTCTAATTAACTAAGTTTAAACAATATAAGAAATCGATTTCAGATCTTTAAATATAAAAAGGAGGGTTTTGATATAATTACACTATTTAAATATTTATTAAAAGAATTTATTTAACATTAAAAATATAAGTCCCCTTCGCTAGCTAAAATAACCGATATAACCATTATCAAAAACGGTTGTTTGATCAAACGCGATTTTTCCATTAGAAAAGATCAAATCTAAATGATGGCTTCCCTTTACTCCACCACCTAAACCAAGATGTAAACCAGGATGCCTTTCTTCAAAACCCGCATTTCTGCCGTAGAGTGATTTAACTCCCGTGTTGGTACCAATCCCAAACTCTTCAACAATTCTATTACCGTGATTATGATTTAGATATAAATTAAAATCCCGGCTGAATTCAGCATTGTCACAATCAAACCCAATAATTTCACCATTCTTTATATTTATAGTCATCATATCATTGACAACCCCATATTTTATGGCAAATGGTGCAGTACTCAAAAAGGTACCACTGAAACTAACGTTGCCATTAAGGTTCTTTATATGACTAGCTATTTCTCCAGGAACAACATCAGGATTTCCACTTCCATCAATAGAAGTCCATTTATGATCTTTATCTAAATAACCGGTAATTGAATTTCCTTTATTATCCGTATATTGGATTTTTTGCGATCGACTCAATAGCTCAATAAGTTTTTTATTTCTTTCTGCTATTGATTCTTGTAACTCGCTAAATGCTTCAATGAAATGAGAACCATAATCTTTAAATAGTACTGATTTTTTCCAGGATTCAGTAATAAAGCGTTTTATTTTAATTAAATATTTCGGACCTTGTGGAGATACATTTTTTAATGTTGATGATGCGTAAAGAAAAATAAATAAATCGCAATCGGATATCTTCTGTTTTACATCATCAACAGATGCTTCTTCTAAAAAAATAAAATCGGATTCTACTTTGAAATTCTTTTCGTACACATGCATTTTTTGCGCAATATCACCATGTTCAATATCAGATCCAATAAATAATTTTATGCATTCATCATTTCTTACTTTATCCGAAATTGCAGGATGATACGATAAACAGCGATACATATTTTCAAGACTTTTATCCATAAGAGCAATCCTGTTTATACCCGTTATCTTTCAAGTTGCCTTTTTGTTGGCTGCACTCACTCACCCCAGTCACAGAGTTATCTATGCTCCCTTGCCGTCGCGATCCATCTTGAAATCCATTGGGTATATTTTTAAGTAAGGGGAAACTCCCCTTACTTTATATTATTAATAACCATTAAGGCCAAAGGGCCGTACCGAAAGGTACGACAGCTTGTGCATTCATCATTTCAACAGCATCATCATGTGTAGGTTCTTCAAGCCACTCATCTAACTCAAGCGTGTTTTCCATATAATAGCCTCTAAAAATACAGTGATACGGTTAACTTGCACTTTGCAAGAAGAAAAATTAACAACATAGTAACAACAAGAAATTATATTAACTAACATAATACACAAGATACTGCAATAGAAATCACAAAGCTTCATCTCTTCATCATCGATAAGCTCAACAATTCTTTGATACTGACTTAATGACACATCCCTATCAGCTTAAAGTTTAAAGCTACAAGAACACCCTGTAGCTTTTCATTTATTTATCAACTATTCATCAAGAACAATCACTGGATGTTGAGCGATAATTTTTTCCTGCTCTTTCTGAGCAAGAACCCGTTCTACGGTATCAACGATCGCCTGAGTCTGAGGATCAATCTCGATATTCACTTTCTGACCAAGACGTTTTTTACCCAATGTTGTGCGTTCCAATGTTTCAGGAATAAGATGAACACAAAAACGATTATTGACCACATCACCAACCGTCAAGCTAATGCCATCAATGCCGATGAACCCTTTATGCAGGATATATTTCATCAATTGCTTATCGTGGATACGGAACCATATTTGATGATTATTTTCTGAAGTGAAAATTTTAGATATTTCAGCAACAGTGACGATATGACCGGACATCAAATGCCCACCAATTTCATCACCAAATTTAACCGCCCTCTCCAGGTTTACATAATCCCCTACCTGTAAATCACCCAGATTGGTCAGGCGCAGAGTTTCTTTCATTAAATCGAAACTGATCTTATCACCTTCTACTTTGGTCACTGTCAGACAACAACCGTTATTGGCAACTGACGCTCCCGTTTCAATGCTTGGCAATAACTCGGACGGGAATTTAACTACATGAGTCCGGAAATTATTTTTTTCATCAACAGCAACCAATAGTGCCTTTCCCTGAACGATACCAGTAAACATAAGAGAACCTCTTAATACCATGTAAAATTACTAATTAGTTTATATCAAGTTGCCATTTATAAATACTACACGAGCATTTTGAATGTAGACATCCTATTACTGGTGGGTAACGGTTACCTACCCTAAACGGAGTATCACCGCATGCCTTGCCAAATAGTATTAAACAGATACAATACTATGGTTAGTTAAACGATTGATTTTTCAAAAATCGTTTCTCATATACAAGAGTTTTCCTTAACATTTTCTACTTTATAAATAAGGTGTAATACGTGCAGAAGTATTTAAAAGAAGCGCGTAATCTGCTTGCTCTAGGTATCCCTGTCATCATTGCCCAATTCTCACAAACTGCAATGGGAGTTGTGGATACGGTTATGGCAGGTAGCGTCAGTGCAACAGATATGTCCGCAGTTGCTGTTGGTACCTCTATCTGGCTACCAGTTATCTTATTTGGTTATGGCCTGCTAGTGGCCTTGACACCAATTATTGCGCAAATGAATGGTTCTGGTCGTAGAAAAATGATTGCGAACCAAACACAACAAGGATTTTGGTTAGCGACTTTTCTCTCAATCATAATTATTGCTATTCTATACAACTGTAAATTTCTAATTGATAAACAACACGATATAGATCCGCTTTTAGCAGAAAAAGCCGTTGGATTTATCCACGCAATAATGTGGGGCGCGCCAGGTTACCTGTTTTATCAGGTACTTCGTAATCAATGCGAAGGTTTGTCGAAAACCAAACCAGGAATGATTATTAGTTTTTTAGGATTATTAATTAACATCCCGATTAACTACATATTCATTCACGGTAAATTCGGCGCTCCTGCTCTGGGTGGTGTTGGCTGTGGTGTTGCTACCGCCAGCGTTTACTGGGCCATGTTTCTTTTAATGCGTTTATATGTGAAACATTCATCATCACAAAAAGATATCCGCCCTGTGCGTCGTTTTGTAGCGCCAGAATGGCATACCCTGAAACGTATCTCAGCTCTCGGTTTGCCTATTGCTATGGCAATGTTTTTTGAAATTACTCTATTTGCGATAGTGGCACTATTGGTCGCCCCTTTAGGCGTTACCGCTGTTGCAGGGCATCAGATCGCCCTGAATTTCAGTTCATTGATGTTCATGTTTCCAATATCTTTAGGCATTGCAGCTACTATTCGAGTGGGATACAACCTGGGACAAAGATCTATTGAGAGCTCCCGTATATCAGCTTATACCGGTATTGCCGTAGGTTTGATGTTCTCCTGTTTTACCGCAATCTTTACTATCATTCTGCGAGAACCGATTGCCTTGATGTATAACGACGACCCCGAAGTCGTCGTCATGGCGTCACATCTAATGCTGTTTGCCGCTTTCTACCAATTATCAGATGCAATACAAGTTGTTGGTACCGGTGTCTTACGTGGATATAAAGATACACGATCTATCTTCTATATCACTTTCAGCTCTTATTGGATTCTGGGGCTACCAAGTGGTTATATTCTGGGATTAACCAACTACATTGTTCCTGCTATGGGGCCAACAGGATTTTGGATCGGCTTTATTCTTGGCCTGACCGCATCAGCAATAATGATATCCATCCGTATCTTATGGATACAAAAACAATCAGATGAGATAATCCTGCAACGCTCAGCCCGTTGATTTGTTTTCTATAGAGCCGGGGACGAATATTTTTACTATAGGAATATAGGAATAAACGACAAATTCACTGCAAAAGCTGTAAATACGAGCAGTTAAACAATAATTTGTATTATTCCTCTTGCAAGAAGGCTAACTGGCCGCTAATATTCGTCCCCGCTGTCACCAATGCAATTTAGATTGCGTCCGTAGCTCAGTTGGTTAGAGCACCACCTTGACATGGTGGGGGTCGGTGGTTCGAGTCCACTCGGACGCACCAAATTGGTTGGTTGATAGTATCTCTTCTTAGTGCGTCCGTAGCTCAGTTGGTTAGAGCACCACCTTGACATGGTGGGGGTCGGTGGTTCGAGTCCACTCGGACGCACCAAATCTTTAGAACTAATCCTTTATTTCAACGTCTTAATGACTGAAAAATCACTTATCTGCAATGAGATAACTCATTGATTTTTTATCTAGAAATTACACAATACGTTATAACTTCCTGCTGCAATTTTCGCCATTCTCCAGTTTTACTGTTATAATTAACCTACACAATCATTTTTTGATTCATTTCACAAAAATAACTCTTTATAATACGGCGCAATTTATAGTTGAAAGGTTTCAGCACATTAATTTACGCACACTGAAAAATCACAGATTGATAACATGTGTCTACCTCATACAAAAAGATACCGCATGTCTTCCCCGTCACCTGTCCTTAATGGTATTGCGCAACTTTCAACACAATATGATATCTGCGCAAACCATAAGTTGACGGCTCACTATTTTCATTCATTAAAAACCTGTAGATAAATTGTCATGAAAAAAACCAAAATTGTTTGCACTATCGGACCAAAAACAGAATCCGAGGAAAAACTGGCTGAATTGTTGAATGCTGGCATGAATGTTATGCGCCTCAATTTTTCACACGGAGACTATGAAGAACACGGCCAGCGTATTCAAAACATTCGCTCAGTTATAACTAAAACAGGTAAGCAAGCAGCTATTTTGCTGGATACTAAAGGCCCTGAAATCCGTACCATGAAGCTGGAAGGTAGTAATGATGTTTCCCTGACTGCGGGTCAAACTTTCACTTTTACCACCGATACTTCAGTTATCGGTAACAAAGACCGTGTTGCTGTAACTTACAGTGGCTTTCCTGCTGATTTGGCACCAGGTAATACAGTTCTGGTTGATGATGGCTTAATCGGCATGACAGTCAAAGAAGTCACTGAGTCAGAAGTCATTTGCCAAGTTCTGAACAATGGCGACTTGGGTGAAAACAAAGGTGTTAACCTGCCAGGTATTTCTATCAGCCTGCCTGCCTTAGCAGAGAAAGATAAACAAGATTTAATCTTCGGTTGCCAACAAGGTGTTGATTTCGTTGCCGCTTCTTTTATCCGTAAACGCTCTGATGTTCTGGAAATCCGTGAACATCTAAAAGCCCACGGCGGTGACAATATTCAAATCATCTCCAAGATTGAAAACCAAGAAGGTCTGAACAACTTTGATGAGATCCTGGAAGCTTCTGACGGGATTATGGTTGCCCGTGGTGACCTAGGTGTTGAAATCCCGGTAGAAGAAGTTATCTTCGCCCAGAAAATGATGATTGAAAAATGTAACATGGCTCGCAAAGTTGTGATTACTGCCACTCAAATGCTGGATTCCATGATCAAAAATCCACGCCCTACCCGCGCAGAAGCGGGAGACGTTGCTAACGCCATTCTGGATGGTACTGATGCTGTTATGCTTTCCGGTGAAAGCGCAAAAGGCAAATATCCCGTAGAAGCGGTGACTATCATGGCAACAATTTGTGAGCGTACAGACCGAGTCATGCCAAGCCGCATTGAAGCTGTCAATTGCCGTAAACTACGCGTAACCGAAGCGGTATGCCGTGGAGCGGTTGAAACCGCAGAAAAACTGGAAGCACCTTTGATTGTGGTTGCAACATATGGTGGTAAATCAGCCAAATCTGTCCGTAAATACTTCCCAGGTGCCCCTATTTTGGCATTAACCACGAATGAAGTGACTGCACGTCAATTGCTACTGGTTAAAGGTGTTTCTACGCAAATCGTCAAAGAAATCGCATCAACTGATGACTTCTACCGTATCGGTAAAGAAGCGGCACTGGCTAGCGGTTTGGCAAAGAAAGGCGAAATCGTGGTTATGGTATCTGGTGCTCTGGTTCCAAGCGGTACAACCAACACCTCTTCTGTTCACGTTCTTTAATTTGATATTTGGTTTTATTTCTGAAACATCGCATGTTTGCGGTGTTTCTGTTTCAGATCTGACTTTCTTTGCTTATTTGATATAACACCTGATTATTCCCCCTTCCAATCCTCACCGGTCGTCACAGCTTGCGTCGCCTTACCCGGAACAATCTCAAAGATATCTTGCGGCAATTTATATCCCGCCCTGAAGAACAAAGAATAGAGTTTTACGATGTACCGGATATATCCGGCATGTTTTTCCAATGTTCACATGAAAAACTTTTTTTATATCGAAAATTTACATTTTGTGGTTCAATATCTATTCAATACTTATTATTTCAATATGAAAGGAGAAATCATGCATATACAAGTCGCTAAATTTCCCACTCCCATTATCCAGAATATCAAGCATACACAAGTCGCTAAATTTCCTACTTTCCTTATCCAAAATATCAAGCGCATAGCCTCAAAAATATCGGCAAATAGCGCAACTTTGAGTCGTATATTGAAGGTTAGCACCTCATCACAGCAGCTAAAAACAACGCAATCTTCTTCTATAAAAATCCCTATAAAAATCAATTTGATATCATTACATAGAGGCGAAACGAAACTTCTATCCGAATTCAATCAACCATCATTACCTTCTACCCGTTCCATTCATACTGTTTTTAATCTACAACAAAATATGATCGATTCTGCTGCCTTAGCACTAAGTAACCTTGGTGGCGATCCCACAACACTAAAGCATTTATCTCGCCAGTTAGAAGCGGCTCATTTCAAAGCGGATAGACCAGCTACCCCAGATGAATTAAAAGCAACAAAATCTCTTAGCAAAAATCTTATTAATTTAATAGCCAACCAGCTAAGAAAAATAGGCATCTCACACAAAGAAGCTATGAAAGAAGCAAAATTTGCTTTCAGTGAAGCGAGTAAACAACATCTTAATCATAAGAAATGGGCTACACTGGAAACTCAATTTGAGCATGGTGGTAGAATGTATCATTGCACATCCATACCGGCAGCACAGATGAAATTAGGTACAGAGGATATTTTTCCAACTTCCTACCAGGATTACGGTGTGTGCAGTAAATCCACACAAGAAACCATCCACTCCGTTAATATGTGGGTGTCAGATATACGTGTAAAAAATGAAAATGGGCAAGAACAGACACTATTTAAAGGGTTACGTCACGGCGTCTTATCGCCTTTTACATTAGAAAAAGGAACAATAGAACGTTTAGACGGAGCAAAAGCACGAGCGAGTGAAGTTGTCACTGCCGCACTATTTACGAAAACAGATCTACTACAACAAGCATTAAAAGGAGAAACAGTTGAGTTACAGTTAGTCTCGACATCACTACTCACCGCATTCCAACAAGAAAGTGATATGTTGCACGATCAAATAGAGGCATGGAAAGCACTGTGTGCTGAGAAACCACTTACGTTATCTATACGCACCGAAGACGGCCATATGCAAAACGTCAAGGTAAAACTAAACGTCGCTGCATTTAATTTTGGTGTCAACGAACTCGCTCTGAAACTTCCTTTAGGCCACAATCAAGCTGATAAGTGTAATGTGACAGCATTACATCAACTCTTAGGAAATGACTTGCATCCTATGGCCGAACCCGGTGGTTGGGTAGGAGAATACTTGGCTAATAATCCCAAAAATGCTACACGTGTGCGCCTATTAAGCCAACAATTGAAAGAAATTTGGGCTGATAAAACACATCATTACGATGGTGGTGAACCATACAAAGCTCCACAGCGCGTAGCAATGCTAGCCTATGAGATAGGTGCCATCCCCTGTTGGAACTGCAAAAGTGGTAAGGACAGAACCGGAATGCTGGATGTCGAGTTGAAACGAGAAGCTGTGGCAATCCATCAAGGACAGGGCTTAAATGCGCCTGGCAGCCAACTGAAAAAAACAGATCAGAAGCTATTACAGCAATTACTTCTCCATAGTGGAAATCTGGAAATACAAGCCATCAATACGGGTGCTCCCGGCAATAAGGTGATGAAAAACGTTCCACTTATTGGTTTATCGTATAAACAACGTATAGGAGATTCTGAGACTTGGGAACAAGCTCAAGGATTATCATCTCTGTTGTAGTAGTTCAAACGAAATTTGATGAGATTGACGCTCCACACGGCGTCAATCGTACCAAAATGAACGGGATCATCCCCCTATCGGCACGTCCATACTAAGTGGGCATAACCACATTCCCCACTGTTCGGTCTGCTCACGGGCAAATGCCAGCACATCACGTCAACTCAGGCAGGCTATTATCAATCGTTGCAACATGCCCCTTCCTACCAATTATCGTCATCGACCGTTGGGAGTGTTGGGGAAACGCCCAGTGTGGAGTCAAAAATCTCCTTCGGTAACTTAAAACCCCGCAGTTTCAGCAATGCCAGCGGCCCCCGGCCCACTTCCGTGCGCAAAATCCACGTCAGCGGTAAACCATCCGGCGCCACAAACGTTAACCGATAGCGGCTCTCATCCAGCCTCT